>JACPFE010000310.1 GCA_016183145.1 Deltaproteobacteria bacterium
GCGACCGGGAACTGGTGCTGCGCCGCGCGCGCGGCTACGCGCCGTTGCCCGTTCGATTGAAACAGCCCGTGCCGGCGCTTCTTGCTGTTGGCGGTCAACTAAAGAACACAGTGGCGATCGCCGCCGGTGCCCAGGTTTTCATCAGCCAGCATATTGGAGACCTGGAGACCGAAGGGGCATTTCAAGCGTTTCAAGATGCGATGAATTCTCTGCGCCAGCTCTACGGCGCCAAGCCGGAGCGATATCTCTGCGATCTCCACCCGGCATATCTCTCGACCCAATACGCTCGCGAGCGCGCGCCGTCTACGGTTGCGATTCAGCATCACTTGGCTCACGTTGCCTCCTGTATGGCGGAAAACGAACTGGAGGGAAAAGTTTTGGGGGTTGCGTGGGACGGCACAGGATACGGCGTGGATGAAACTATTTGGGGCGGCGAGTTTCTCGTTACCGATGGCGCAAATTTTGAGCGGGTTGCTTCGCTCAGGCGCTTTCGCCTCCCGGGGGGAGAAAAAGCAATTCGCGAACCGCGGCGGGCGGCGCTGGGGGTGTTATACGAAATTTTTGGCGGCGAGCTCTTCGAACGGGACGCAATGTTCTGGCGCGATGGCTTCACCCCTGAGGAACGCTTGCTGCTCAAACAGATGCTCGAAAAGGGTGTGAATTCGCCCTTCACCTCGAGCGCCGGACGGCTGTTCGACGCGGTGTCCGCG
The DNA here is from genome assembly GCA_016183145.1 of Deltaproteobacteria bacterium. Taxonomy (GTDB): domain Bacteria; phylum Desulfobacterota; class Binatia; order UBA9968; family UBA9968; genus JACPFE01. The sequence goes on from JACPFE010000310.1 coordinate 711, forward strand.
CTCGCGGGACTCTGCCAGCACGCTGGTTTCGAAGGGCAGGCGGCGATGGAGCTTGAGTTCTGCGCCGACAAAGCGTCCACCGACGAGCGTTATCCGTTTCTGCTTAGCGCTGGAAAAAAGCAACGAGATCATGATCCAGCCATCGTCATCGATTGGGAACTGCTGATCCGCGGCGTGCTCAGCGATATCGCTGCGGGCTTTGTGGCCAGCAGCATCGCCGCAAAGTTCCACAATACCCTCGCCGAGCTGATCGTAGAAACCGCCCTGCGCGCGGGAGAAAAACGGGTTGTGCTCAGCGGCGGCTGCTTTCAGAATCGCTACCTCTCGGAGCGCGCGATTTCCGGTCTGGAGGCCAAAGGCTTGCGCCCGTACTGGCACCAGCGCGTTCCTCCCAACGACGGCGGCATCGCCCTGGGACAAATTTATTCCTGGCTGCAAGCGCATCGAAAGGGGACGCTCGAAGCGGCCATGGAAGAGAAATCAGTCAGCGAAGAAAGGAAGGCGGAAGGTGGCGCTGCTGGCTGCCGCCTGCCTGCTGCTGACTTGAAGGACATTCTATGTGCTTAGGCGTGCCGGGAAGAGTTGTTGAAATCGACGGTCTGACAGCCAGTGTCGACTTCTGGGGTGTCAAACGTAAGGTAAGGCTTGAAACAGTGGACGAGCCCGTGCAGGCGGGCGATTACGTTCTGGTGCATGTGGGGTTTGCCATCCGGCGCATCCCACAAGAGCAGATCAAGGAAACTCTCGATCTCTACAATCAGTTGATCGCAGCCACAAACCAAGACTTGATGGCCGTGGACATCCAGGCCGAAGTCGCTGCGACCGTTGGGACTGATTTCTTCCTGCCTTCAGACGAACAGAAAGTCCGTCATGCCCGCGAAGGCGGGCATCCAGGGAGGTGGCGGAGCGGCAAGGGCGCGAAACCTGGATTCCCGCTTACGCGGGAAAGACGGAAGGGGAAATCGACTTCTAGTCGATGTTAATTGTCCTCCTCGGCTTCGTGCCGAGGTTTGTTCAGTGAGTGAGGCGATGAGCGCTGAAGCCGCCGTAGAACGTTTGGAATTTCGCGACCCGCATCGGGCCCGCACCCTGACGCGGCTTCTCGGCGCGCTGTGTCGGGAGATCGGCAAGCCCGTGAGCGTCATGCATGTGTGCGGTACCCATGAACAGAGCATCGCGCGTTTTGGTCTGAGGAGCTTGCTGCCGAAAGAGCTCACCGTGCTGATGGGTCCGGGCTGCCCGGTCTGTGTTACGGATATGCCGGAGGTCGATGAGGCGGTCGCTCTGGCGCGCCAAGGAATGATTGTCGCAACCTTTGGCGATATGTTCCGTGTACCCGGCACGGCTTATTCTCTAGCCGAGGCCAAAGCCGAAGGCGCCGACGTGCGGGTGATTTACAGCCCGTTCGAAGCGCTCAAGCTCGCCCAGGGGACGGAAAAACCGGTGGTGTTTTTCGCCACCGGTTTCGAAACCACGGCAGTTGCCACTGCGGCGCTGGTTTTGGCGCACCCACCCGAGAATCTAAGCATTCTTTCAGCCCATAAATATATTCCCCCGGTCATGGAGATCGTCGCCGAGATGCCGCAGACCCACGTTCAGGGTTTTCTCGCTGCCGGCCATGCGGCAACCATCACCGGTTGGCGCATCTTTGAGCGCTTCGTGGCTCGCCATCATATCCCGGTGGTGACCGCCGGCTTCGAGCCGCTAGACATACTCGCCGCTTTGAGCGAGCTTGTCCGGCTCATTCGCGCTGGCGAGCAGCGCGTGATCAACGCCTATCCACGCTGCGTCACGGCCGAGGGCAACCGCCAGGCCCAGAAGCTTTTGTGGGAAGTATTCGAGACCGAGGGAGGAAACTGGCGCGGCATCGCGCATGTGCCCAACGGCAACCTGCGACTGCGCAGGAAATACGCATGGGCGGACGCGCGCAGCCGCTTTGATATCGATCTGGCGGGCCCGGCGGACGGA
>JACPFE010000311.1 GCA_016183145.1 Deltaproteobacteria bacterium
CCGACACACACAGCGCTCTCCTAACCATCCGCAAACCCGCCTCACGGTTTGCCGCTACGCCTATCGGTGTATTAGATTGAATCAACACGCTTACTGGAGCGTTGACGGAAACGAAGGGACACGACCATGATCGGTAAAATTATTTTGTGGACGGGCGCGCTCGGGCTCGCGCTCTTCGGCGCCCAGGGCGCCCACGCGGGACCGACGGCGCAGGCGGCGCTCAAAAAGGGCTTTATTCAATGCGGCGTCAATACCGGTCTTGCCGGCTTCTCTCATGCGGACAGCAACGGTGCCTGGCGCGGCATCGACGTCGACCTTTGCCGCGCGGTCGCCGCCGCGCTGTTCGGCGACGCGAAGAAGGTTCGCTACACGCCGCTGACCGCGCAGCAACGCTTCACCGCTCTTCAGTCCGGGGAAGTGGACATTCTATCGCGCAACACTACCTGGACGATTACCCGCGACGCCAGTCTCGGGCTCAACTTCGTCGGCATCAATTTCTACGACGGCCAGGGATTCATGGTGGCGAAAAAGCGCAACGTCAAGAATGCGACGCAATTAAACGGGGCAACGGTGTGCGTGCAGCCGGGCACCACCACCGAGCTCAATCTCGCCGACTACTTCCGCGCCAACAATATGAAATTCAAGGCGGTGGTGGTCGAAAAACTGGAGGAAGTGCTCAACGCCTACTTCGCCGGGCGCTGCGATGTTTACACCACCGACGTGTCCGGGCTGTTCGCCGCGCGCGCTTCCCGGGCGGCCAGTCCCGCCGACCACGTGATCCTGCCGGAGATCATTTCCAAGGAGCCCTTCGGGCCCGCGGTGCGCCACGGCGACGATCACTGGTTCGACGTCGTCAAGTGGTCGCTGTTCGCGACCATCGAGGCCGAGGAGCTTGAGCTCACCTCGAAGAATGTCGATCAGCGAGCGAAATACGCCAATCCCGTCGTCCAGCGCTTCCTCGGCGCCAAGGGGGATTTCGGCAAGTTGCTCCGCCTCGACAATCGTTGGGCCTACAACATCGTCAAGCAGGTGTGTAATTACGGCGAGAGCTTCGAGCGCCACCTGACCCCTTTGGGCTTGGAGCGCGGCATCAACAAGCTATGGAACCGCGGCGGGCTCATGTACGCGCCCCCGCTGCGCTGAGGGCCGCGTACGCGCCAAAGCCGTCTGAAGTTCGATGCTGCCTCGATTTCGCCGATTCGCCGCTGCCGAAGGCGCGAGTAAAGGAACCTGGTTTTCCAACCAGCCGAATGTTCGATCCGTCGTTTATCAAGCCTCGTTGGCGGCCGCGGCCGGCCTCGCCGCGTGGTATTTAATTTCCAACGCCGTCGAGAACCTCCAGGCGCGGCGCATCGCCAGCGGCTTTGAGTTTCTCTGGCGCGAAGCCGGCTTCGAGATCGGCGAGACGACGTTACTTTCCTACGAGGCCGCCGACACCTATCTCAAGGCCCTTGCGGTCGGCTTTCTCAATACCTTCCGGGTTGCCGCGCTGGCGATTGTCTTCTCGACCCTCATCGGCTTGGCGATCGCTCTGGCGCGCTTGTCGCGCAATTGGCTGCTCGCCCAACTGGCGGCGTGCTACGTCGAAGTGCTCCGCAACGTGCCGCTCGTCGTCCAGCTGTTTTTTTGGTACGCGGTGATCACCGAGAGCCTTCCCGCTCCCACCGAGGCGCTGAGCCCTTTCGCGGGCGTATTTCTCAGCAACCGCGGCTTCGCTTTTCCCACCCTTACCATGGCTGCGCCGTTGGCACTCGAATATCCGGTGCTCACCGGTTTCAATTTTTCCGGCGGCGCTTTGCTCTCGCCCGAATTCACCGCGCTCCTCCTCGGTCTTTCCCTCTACACGGCGGCGTTCATCGCCGAAATCGTCCGCGCTGGAATCCTCGCCGTCGACCGTGGACAGTTCGAGGCGGCCTATTCCCAGGGACTCAGCCAGCGGCAAGTCATGCGCTTTGTCGTATTGCCGCAGGCGCTGCGCGTCATCGTGCCGCCGCTCAGCAGTCAATACTTGAATTGCACCAAGAACAGCTCTCTGGCCGTGGCGATCGGTTATCCCGATTTGGTCGCCATCGCCAACACGACGATCAATCAGACCGGCCAGGCCATCGAAGGGATCGCGATCATCATGGTCGTCTATCTGACGATCAGCCTGGCGATCTCCGGATTCATGAACCGCTACAACCGGCGGGTCGCGCTGCGGGGAAGCAAGTGACGAAACCCTCCACGGAAGCAGCCGTACCGCGCGCGGCGTGCGCGCTCCGATGGTTGCGCGCACGGCTTTTTTCGAGTTGGAGCAACGCGCTCGCCACCCTCGCGATTCTTTATCTCGCATGGAAAACCCTCCCGCCGCTGATCGAATGGGCGCTCGTGCGCGCCGTGTGGGCGCCGCAAAACGCGAGTCTCTGCCGCCAAGCGATCGGCCACGGCGCCTGTTGGGCCTTCGTCGCGGACAAGTACCGTTTCATTCTGTTCGGCACCTTCCCCGCCGACCAGCACTGGCGTCCCGGGTTGGCGATCGCGATATTGATCGCGCTCTACGCCCTGAGCGGCTTGCGGCGCGCGCGGCGCTCCTGGCTGATTTCCCTCTGGCTCACCGGTCTCACGGCGATCGGCGTGCTCATGGGGGGCGGCCTGTTCGGATTGAGCCACGTCGAGAACGAGCGCTGGGGCGGCCTCACGCTGACGCTCTTGCTCGCTACCTTCGGCATCGGCTTCGCGTTTCCGCTGTCGATCCTGCTGGCGCTCGGGCGCCGATCCGACATGCCGTTGGTCCGCTGGCTCTGCGTCGCCTATATCGAATTGATCCGCGGCGTGCCGCTGATTTCAGTTCTTTTCATGGCGTCGGTCATGCTGCCGCTCTTCCTGCCCGCGGGGGTGTCCGTCGACAAGCTGCTGCGCGCGCAGCTGGCGATGATTCTTTTCGCCGCCGCCTATCTCGCCGAAGTCGTGCGCGCCGGCCTGCAGGCGATACCGCGCCAGCAAGAGGAAGCGGCCCAGGCGCTCGGCCATGGCTATTGGCAGCGCACGTGGTACGTCATCCTGCCCCAGGCGCTGCGCATCGCGATCCCGCCGCTGGTCAATACGTTTATCGGCTTTTTCAAGGACACCTCGCTAGTGGTGATTATAGGCCTGTTCGATTTTCTGACGACGATCAAGGTTGCGCTCACCGAGCCGGCCTGGAGCGGATTCGGCGTCGAAGCCTATTTGTTTGCCGCGCTTGGCTATTTCATTTTTTGTTACCCCATGTCGCGTTACAGCCAAGCCCTCGAGCGACACGGGGCGCCCGGTAGAGGGATGGGGGCGCTCAGAGAGAATTGAAGGGAGACTTCTGAAAGGTAACTATCTTTACTACCTAACGCCGACGCATTCTCGGCTACCTTCCTTTGCGCAGCTCTTCGAGAAAAACAGGTTGAGGGTTGAGAGGTTGAGGGTCAAGTCTTTACTCTTGGTGTGTCCAGATGAATTGCTGTCGTGATCCATAGGGTGACTCTCAGTCGCCAGGGTCGTCGTCGCCAGGGTCGGGCCTGCGTCTGGACTCTGGCGTCGCGCCGAGAGGCGCTACGATCACATACTGTCGAC
>JACPFE010000312.1 GCA_016183145.1 Deltaproteobacteria bacterium
ACTCGTCATTCCCGCGCACGCGGGAATCCAGGTTTGTTGGGCCGAATTAGCCTGGATACCCGCTTTCGCGGGTATGACGGAACCCCGGCGGGCCTCTTGGTTCTCATCCCCAAACGGGTATTTTCAAAGGAGGCACGAAGAACACGAAGTTTACAATCTATGAAATCCGAAGCCTTCGTGACCTTCGTGAGCTTCGTGGTAAATGAACTCTAATGAAAAGTAAAGTTTTCCGCTGGCCCAACAATGAGCGCATGGCCGTGCCGGTCACGGTGATGTTTGAAGTCTGGTCCGAAGGCAAGGCGCCGCCCTATTCGCCTATGACGACGTCACTCAAACCGGGGACGCCCGACCTGACATGAAAGGTTTTTCGGGTGTCTGGTTCGCGCGCCACGATGAAGTCGCGCGCTGGGTGTTGAAGCAGAACTAACTCAAAAGTTTCTAGTGTCGAGTTTCTAGTTCCTGGTTCCCCCTCCCAACAGCGGCCACGGCACCGTAATTCCGATCGAAGCGAGAACCAATTTTCAAGTTATCGGGCTCACCTTTTGAACGATTGGAACCGGCTGCGTCGCTAAAACTCGCCGCGGAAAATGCCCCTTTGGCCTCGCGCTTCATCGACCGCCACTTGCATGTAGCGGATTTTTGCTCGTGGGAATTCTCGTTGGACTCCGCGTCTTATCTGCTTGGCGAGATACTCGGCCAGCAGCTCGGTGCTGGTGTTCTTGAGCGGCAAGAGAATCACGTCGCCCCGCGGCAAGAGGAGCCGTTGTTTTCTGTAGAGGATCTCGATGTCCTTAGGCCGGCGGTGGATTTTGATCACGTCACTTTTACCTTGAATGAGAGTCCGGTGATCGAGACCATCGCACACCCGTTTGACCAGCGGTTTGAACGTGATGAAATCCATCACCACACCCGCTTGATCTAACTCGCCCTCCATGCCGACCGAAACTTGATAATTGTGGCCGTGGAGGGGCTCCCGCTGGCCGTTGGCGAAAATCAGAAAGTGTGCCGACGCGAAATTGAAGTAGTCCTTGGCGACCTCGATGCTGAAGCGACAGGACATGGGCGTGACGTTACCCAAAAGGCGCTCGGGTTTCAAGGCGACCCCGGCAAGCGAATAGGGGCGAGCTTCGAGAATTCGTCGAGTTCGGTAAAATTTTCCTTGCAACTCTTGCGCGAACGCGTTAGGTGAGAAAGCCATGTATCCCAAGAAAGCGTTCGGCGTCGAACGCTTCGTCAGGAGCGGTTACCGAAACGAAAACCCGGTTGAGAATTGATTTTCCTCCGACAGCCGTTGGAATGATTGAGATGGTCTCCGCCGTCGTCCTCGCCGCAGTAAGGGCTGAAAACATGGGAGAGCAAAAAGTGCGCTTGCCGCTGAGAGATAAGCCGGTGCTGCAACGGGTCCTAGAGGGCGCGCTCGCATCCAAAATCCGGGAAGTCATTTGCGTCGTCAGCGATTTGGCATCGGCGCGGCGGCACGTCAAGGTCGAAGATGAACGCCTGATTTGGCTCGTCAATTACCGCGCCGACGGCGGCCCGAATAGCTCGATGATCGCCGGCCTTTGGGCCATCGACCCGAACAGTGACGGCGTGCTCTTTTTGGCCGGCGATCAACCGTTCATTCGCAGCGAGCTTATCGACGCGCTCATCGATCGATTCGAAAACAGCAGTGCTCCGATCGTCGCTCCGAGCTTCATGGGAGAAGCAAGAAACCCCGTCCTATTTCGGCGTGAACTGTTTCCAGATCTCTTGAAGCTCACCGGCGACCGAGGCGCCCGTGCGCTGCTCGAAAAAAATCAGGACAAAGCGGAACTGGTCCCATGGGCCGAAGAAATTCCATATGTCGATGTCGACACGCGCGCCGATCACGAGCGCTTATAAGAGCCGGCCTGATTCGTTGATCGGCTCTCCATTCCCACCGCGTCCGAGAGATGCTTTAACCCATCTCGCTCGAGCAAGCTGAGCAATCCTCGATTGATCCGCTTGACCGCGCCGGGACCTTCGTAGACCCAGCCCGTGTAAATCTGCACCGCGCTGGCGCCCGCTTTGATCTTGTCGTAAGCATCTTCGGCGTTGAAGATTCCCCCGACTCCAATGATCGGCAGCCGGCCTTGAGTAACTTGGAAAATATGAGAGACGAAAGAGGTGACGACCTTGGTAATCGGCCGGCCGCTCAACCCCCCCGGCTCCCGCCCCGCGGGAGATTTTAACCCTTCGCGCATGAACGCGGTCGCGTTGGTGGCGATAATGCCGGTGAGCTTGACCGCTTCGACCACGTCGATGATCGCATCGACTTGGGAGAACTCCATGTCGGGAGCGATTTTCACGAAGAGCGGTTTGGAATCGATCTTGGCGCGCGTCGCCAGCGCGCGGTTTTTTTCCTGCACCGGGGCCAACAGTTCCCTCAGCAGCGTCTCGCCTTGCAGATCGCGCAGGTTGGGCGTGTTCGGCGAGCTGACGTTGAGCGTAAAAAAATCCCCGTAAGGAAAAAGCCTTTCGAAAGCGGCGAGAAAGTCCGCCACCGCGTCCTTGGTCTCGACGATCTTGCTGCGCCCAATATTGATGCCGAGGGGAACCTCGGGCATGGCGCTGCGTGCCCGCAAGCGTTCCAGTTTTAGCGCGATCGCCTCCGCCCCTTTGTTATTGAAACCGAGGCGATTGATCAGCGCGTGATCCTCCGGCAGCCGATACAGCCGCGGCTTGGGATTACCCGGTTGCGCTTGCGCCGTGACCGCGCCGATTTCCATGAAGCCGAACCCGAAGGCGGATAGGGCCTTCGGCGCCACGGCATTTTTGTCGAAGCCGGCCGCGAGCCCCACCGGGTTGGGAAAAGTCAGCGGGCCGATCTGAACTCTTAGTCGGTCGTCTTTGACCCGGTAGAAATCGTTGAGGCTGCCGTAGAGGAATTCCAGGTGCGACAAGAGCGCCAAGATCTGCTCGTGGCTCCTCTCCGCATCCTTGCGAAAGAGCAGCGGACGAACCAGGGACTTGTAGAGCATGGAAATGATCTAACGGAAAATTTACCGCCCTGCCAGAGACTCATGCCGCCGTCCGAAAGGAGAAAGGGGTCGGATTACGGGGTCGGGAGTCTTTTAATTCAGGACTCCCGACCCCTTAATCCGAGGTCAGCGTTACAGTTCCTTCAACAGGCCGCTCTTCTCCAGCCGGTCGAGATACCCCATGTCGATAAACTGTTCAGGCTTGGCATCCTTCGCGGCGGGTACGGTCTTAGCCAAGTCGTCGAGCGCGTTTCTCATGCCGGCCATATTGATATACGGAGCTTTCTCCAAGACCTTGCCGACGTAAAGGTCGTAGGCTTTCTGAAGCACGAAGGAATCCGCGATCTTGGTGTATTTGGCGATGGACCTAAAGGTCATTTCTCGGTCGGTTCGGGCGCGATGAATAGCCCGCGCGTACGCGCGCAGAAATTTATCGACCAGGTCAGGCTTTTTTTTCATGATATCGCCTTGCACGACCAACGACGGATTGGGAAAGGCGATATCCATATCGGTGACATTGACCAGCTCCTTGAAGCCGAACTTTTCCACCGCAAAAAGGGTCGGCGGCGAAACCAGACCGGCGTCGATGGAACCGCCCTGGAGGCCGCCCATGATCGAACTCATCGCGCCCATCTGCAGGATGTTCACGTCCTTCTGTGGGTCGAGGTTGTGTTTTCGCAGCGCATAACGGGCCGCGATATCCGTGGCGGAGCCAAAGCGGGTAACGCCGATTTTCTTCCCCTTGAGGGCCTCGATGGTCTTGATCTCCGGCCGGACGTAGATGGAGAAAATCAGCCGGTTGGTGGTATTGCCGACGACCTTGAGATCGGCGCCCTGAAGAGCCGCCGCCATGGCGGAGCTGCCGTTCAAAGCGGCTATGTCGACTTCGCCGGCGATCACCACCTGAGCCAGTTGGCTGCCGCTCGGAATCAGGATCATCTGGTCATCGAGTCCCTCCCTGGCGAACAAGCCGGCGTCACGGGCGACCCACAGGCCCAGATAAGAGCCGCTGATGGAGCTGTAGCCGATGCGGATGCGATCGGCGGCCCACGACGGCACGCACAAGAATAACGCAAAACCAATTGCGATGAGCGTATGTTTCATCGGCCGTACCTCCCCAACAATGAGACTCCCGTGCGCCATCGTCCTATTTGAACGGCGCGCAGGCCGAGGGAACCATCAACATGTTTTCCTGCGTGATCAGAAACTCTCGGGTCGGAGGCGGCCAGCCTTCCACGGTCTTGGTCGCTTCGGCGCGCAGCCTTTCGCGCTCACCGGCATCCTTATAGACCCAAACGTGAACATATTGATTGAGCGGGCCGATGATCGTTTGTCCGGCGAACACCAGCGGGGAGATCTTCGTGCGCGCCGGAATGACCTTCCCAAACCGTTCCAGGACCGTCGGCATCGTTCCCGGCTGATAAGTATAGGTCCGGAACTCATAGAGATTTCCCAGCTTGCCTTCCGGCAACGGCGGCGAGAACGACGCCGGCTGGATGATCTTGTTCTCCTGTGTGACGATGAACTCCTGAGTCTTCGGCGGCCACTTGCCGGTCTTGCGCGCCTCGGCACCGATGCGCTCGCGCTCCTCGAAGCTCTCATAGGGCCAAACATGCACCATCCGGTTGAGGCCGCCGACTTCGGACTGCCACAGGCCAAGCAGCTTGGAGAATTGCAACCGCGCCGTCAGCCCCTCGGCAAAGCGCTCGACGAAATTGTTGGTCATCCCTGGTTTCAACACATAGGTCCTCATTTCAAGAAACATATGCTCTCCTCCTTCGCTAGATTTTCCTAACCTTTCCCACAAACCGCGTAAGGATTGCAACCTCCCGTTGCCGCCGTTCCCAAACCGAGCCAAATCTGTTAAAGGGCTGATTACCCCGCGAGTGAATTTAGGATGGCATGGAACTCAGAGGAGGCGCTATGAAATCACGAGCCGCCGTCGCCTGGGAAGCAGGTAAACCTTTGATCATTGAAGAGGTTGAGGTCGAAGGACCGAAGGGCGGCGAGGTGTTGCTGCAAACCAAGTCCACCGGCGTGTGCCACACCGACGCCTACACCTTATCGGGCAAAGACCCCGAAGGGTTATTTCCCGCGATTATGGGCCACGAAGGCGGGGCGGTTGTCATGGAGGTCGGCGAGGGAGTGACTTCGGTTAAAGCGGGCGATCATGTCATTCCGCTTTACATCCCCGAATGCGGCCGGTGTAAATTCTGCCAATCCGGCAGAACCAATCTTTGCGGCGCGATTCGGCTCACCCAGGGCAAAGGCGTGATGCCGGACGGCACCTCGCGCTTTTCCATCAAGGGCAAGACCATTCTTCATTACATGGGAACTTCGACTTTTTCCGAGTATACGGTTCTCCCAGAGATTGCTGTCGCAAAAATAAACCGGTCCGCTCCGCTGGACAAAGTTTGTCTCCTTGGCTGCGGCATCACGACCGGCATCGGCGCCGTGCTCAATACGGCTAGAGTGCGGCCGGGCTCGACGGCCGCGGTGTTCGGCCTCGGCGGCATCGGTCTCAGCGTGATTCAAGGACTGGTGACGGCCAAGGCCGAGCGCATCATCGCCGTGGACATCAATCACAAAAAATTCGAGATGGCCAAGCTCTTGGGCGCCACCGATTTCATCGTGCCCCAAGAAAGCGGCCGGCCAGTGCAAGAAGTGATCGTCGAGACGACTGACGGCGGCGTCGATTATTCTTTCGAATGCATCGGCAACGTCAAAACCATGCGCGCCGCGCTGGAATCCTGCCACAAGGGCTGGGGGGAATCGGTCATCATCGGTGTCGCCGGCAGCGGTGAAGAGATCAGTACCCGCCCGTTTCAACTGGTCACGGGGCGGGTCTGGCGCGGCACGGCTTTCGGCGGCGTCAAGGGACGCTCGCAGTTGCCGGGCTACGTCGAGCGCTATTTGAATGGGGAGATAAAAATCGATCCCATGATCACGCACACCCTGCCGCTGGAGCGCATCAATGAAGCTTTTGATCTCATGCATGAGGGGAAAAGTATCCGCTCGGTCATCCATTTCTGATGCGGGCAAATGACCCAAGGCCGGCGAAAGGTTGGCCCCGCTGGGACCATCGACCTGTGCACGGCGAGGGATTCCTTTTACGCTAAGTTGCCGCAAAATTTCCTTTATTTTGACGGCAAATCGGCTTGCAGTTTAGGAAATTTCTTTCTATAAGTTAGCCCCAGTGGGTTTTTCCAGCCCGCGTTGAAACCAAGCACGTGAGTCAAGCCGGAGGAAGGAACAGCGATGAATAAGAAAATAAAAATGCGCGTCAACGGCAAGAAATTCGAAGCGGAAGTCCCGACTAATCGCCTGTTGATCGATTTCCTGCGTTACGACGTTGGATTGACCGGAACCAAAGAGGGTTGTAGCGTCGGCGTTTGCGGTGCCTGCACGGTGCTGATGGACGGCGACATGGTGAGTTCCTGCCTGGCCCTGGCCGTCATGGCCGATGGCCACGACATTACCACCGTCGAAGGGTTAGCCAAGAACGGTGAATTGAACCCGGTGCAGAAGAGCTTCATTCAGTATGGCGGGTTCCAATGCGGCATCTGCACGCCGGGCCAGGTAGTCGCGGCAACCGCGTTGCTCAAAGAAAACCCGAAACCCAACGAAGATGAGATTAAAGATTGGATGATGGGCAATCTGTGCCGCTGCACGGGTTACTATAAGATCATCGAGTCGATCCAAAAGGCGCATCAATTCGCCAAATAAGGACTGAGCCATGATACCTTTTGAATACCGCACCCCGAAAAATCTCAAAGAAGTCCACGCGACCCTGAAGGAATTCGGCACGGACGCCAAGCTCATCGCCGGCGGCACCGCCCTGGTGATCATGATGAAGCAGCGGCTGGTGCGACCAAGCTGCCTGGTCAGCCTGCGCTCGGTGCGCGGATTGAATGGCATCGAGGTCAAGGACGGCGGGCTACGCATCGGCGGGCTCGCTACCCATCGCGCCGTCGAGGCATCTTCGCTGGTGCGCCGGCGCTTGCCCTTGCTTGCCGAGACCTATCATCACGTGGCGACGATTCGCGTGCGCAATATGGCGACGGTGGGCGGCGGGCTGGCCCACGCCGACCCCAACCAGGACCCGCCGCCGACCCTGATTGCGCTCGGCGCCACGGTCAAGGCGACTTCCGCGAGCGGCAGCCGGGTCATTCCGCTCGATGAGTTTTTCACCGACTATTATGAAACCCTGCTCAAGCCGGATGAGATCATCACCGAAGTTTTCGTCCCCAGGCTCGCCGCCAACAGCGGCGGCGCCTATTTAAAGTTCTTGCCGCGCACCGCGGACGACTATGCTACCGTGTCCGCCGCTGCGGTGCTGACCCTCGACAAAAACAAAAAGACTATCAGCGACGTGCGCATCGCGTTGGGCAGCGTCGGCGTCACACCGATTCGCGCCACCGCCGCCGAAGCGGTTCTGCGCGGCCAGCCGGTCAAAGCCGAGGCGTTCGCCGAGGCCGGCGAAAAGGCCAAGGAAGCGGTCGATCCGGTCAGTGATTTTCGCGGCTCGGCGGCCTATAAAAAAGACATGGCGGCCGTGTTCGTCCGGCGCGCATTGGAAAAGGCCGTGGCCGGTATCCGGCAACAGGCGAGGGCGAAACCCGCGCCCAAGGCAGCTCGTAAGACAGCGAAGAAAGGCAAAAGACGGTGAAGTTCAGCCAGACTGCGCAGATTCCGGTTGCCCGTGAACCGCTGTGGAATTTCCTCATGGACGTGCCCAAGGTGGCGAAGTCGCTGCCCGGAGTCGAGTCCGTCAGCAGGATCGATGACACCACCTACCAGGGTGCGCTCGCCGTTCGCGTAGGACCGATCAAGCTCAACCTCCAGGGAAAGATTATCCTTGAGGAGCAAAATAAAGCCGATTGGCGCGCCACCTTGCGCGCCGAAGCCAAAGACCGCATGGCGGCCGGCGCCGTCAACGGCAAGACGAGCATGACGCTCAAGGAGACCGGCGCCAATCAGACTGAACTCTTGGTCGAGACCGACGTAAATATCCTGGGCAAGATCGGCGAGTTCGGCCAGCCGATCATCCGCAAGAAGGCGGATGCCATGCTCAAGGAATTCGTCGAGAATATTAAAAAGCAGCTAACCGGGGAATAGCGTCGCCGGACTCTCGCCGGCGCTGTCTTCTTCGTCTTCCTGGGCGGATTCTCCAACCAAGACTTTTCCCAAGACCCGATTATAGCAGTCTTCGGCCAAACTTTTGCGGCCCGCGGAGTTGTCTTGATAACGAAAGCATTCGACCTTGGGCTGGATGGTGACCATCGCTTCGACGCCGCGCAGGCCGAGCAGCCGCCAAAAATGCGTGACGAAATCCATGTCGCCGTACCAATAGATGAGATCGCGGTTGGCCGCCGTGACCGGCATGTCTTCGATGCTTTTGTAGGTCAGGGTCACCGGGACGATGATCGATCGATTGCGCAACGGCGCCGCCAGGGGCACGGTTTGAAAGGGCAGCATTTTTTCGCCGTTGGTCGAGGTGCCTTCGGGGAAGAGCAAAAGATTGGCTTCCTGCTGTAATTTTCTAGTCATCTCTTCGACCAGCGAGCCGACCTGTTCCTTATGTTGCCGATCGATGAAGATCGTGCCGCACAGCGTATTCCATTGACCGACGATGGGCCAGCGCTTCACCTCCCGCTTGGAGACGAACACAATGGGAAATATGCTGCCCAGAACCATGCCGTCGACATAGCTCATGTGATTGGCGATGATGACAAAACCGCCTCGTTCCAGTTGGCCTTCCTCGCCCTGCACCGTGACTTTGATCTTGAGGATAAGCCTGAGCAGTAAAGTGAAACTGCGCGCCAGCCGGCTGATGATCTTCCAGCGGTTGGGCAGCCCGAGGATCGAGATCCACAGGTGGACCAGAGCAACCAGACCAAAGAAAAACGCCCAAAGCGAAAGAAAGGCGGTCAACTTAAGCCACCGCATCGCGCACCTTTGATCCCTGGAGGCCGACTCGGCTGAGATAGTCCGCCGACAATTTGCGCATGTCCAACAACAATAGAAAATCGGCAGTGCCGAATTCGCGGTCCAGCGCCGGCGGGCCGCACACTACCGCGCCGAGTCGCAGGTATCCCTTGATCAGGCTGGGTAATTTGACGAACAGCGCCTGTTCATCGGCGATCGGCGGCTTATCGTTGATGCCGTCGAAGCGGCAGGCCGGGACCGGAGCGACCCGCAAGGATTCATCGGCATAATATTTTCGCTTCAATAAAGAGAAACTTTCGCCGACCTCTTGGGGGTCGGTGGTGTAAAGGCTGCCGCAGCCGAACAGATACCGCACTCGATGCGCGCTGACATATTGCGCGATGGACTCCCACATCAGGGGAATCAGCGCCCGGTCGCGAAAATCCTTGCGCGCGCAGGAGCGCCCCAGCTCCAAGAGTTCGCCGTCAAGCTTCTTGATTTTCTCCAGATCGAACTCTCCCTCGGAATAAAAACCGATATGCTTGCCGGCCTGGGAGCCGAGCAGCAGGCGATAGGTTCCGACGACCTCTTTGCTCGGCAAGTCGCGAACAATCAAATGGTCGCAAAACGGATCGAAATCATCGACGTCAAGACCGCGCTCGTAGGAGGCTTTGAGCCCCTTGTTCATCTCCAGATTGAAAACTTGAAACCGCAGTCGTTGCGCTTCGCGAATTTCACTCTGATCCTTGGTGATTTTGATTTCCAGCTCCGCCATTTTTTTGAAAATCGTAACATACGGCCTCTCATTGTCAAACTGACTCGCTCTCAGCTTGAAGTCGAAAGATTCGTCTCCGGTCGGCTAGAAGCCCACTTGAACCGCTCGATCTCTCCCAACAATCAGCGAGTCACCCTGAGCAGATGCGAAGGGTCCCGGCGGAAAGCGAACTTGGGGCGGGATGGCACCTGCGGTTGACGATTTCCTTAGCGATGGACCCAGCGGGGCTTGCGTTTGGTGAGAAAAGCCTGCACCCCTTCTTCGACGTCCTCGGTTGGCAAGAGCTCGCGAAGATAAATCTCCTCTGAACGCCGCAGCGCCTCGAAAAAACCCGTGAGCGAGAGTTCGCGCAGCCCTTTCAAAGTCACGCGCAGCACCGCGCCGCTTTTGCCGAGCAGTTCCCCAAGCAGAGTTTCCAGACCACGATCGAGTTTATCGCTGGGCAGCACCTGGTTGATTAATCCAATGCGCGCCGCTTCTTGCGCTGAAAATGTCCGCCCGGTGAGGATCATCTCCGCCGCGCGGTGATAACCGATGAGAGCAGAAAAACGCGCCAACGCGAGCGGCGGGTAGCAACCGACGTGAATCTCCGGTGTCGCAAACGAGCTTTCTTCAGACGCAAGAATGAAATCGCAGCAACTGGCGAGCTCTAAGCCGCCACCGAGACAGGAGCCGCGCACCAACGCCACGGTGACCTGCGGCAGGACCAAAAGCTTGCGCATCACCCCATGAACGACCTCGAGCATCTCCGGAACCTTGTCCTTGGTGTGATCTTTGACGTCGACTCCCCCGGAAAAGGCGCGCCCGCCGCCGCCTTTCAACACCAAGATGTCCGCCCCCGGATCTTGCGCGCAGGATGTCAGCGCTTCATCGAGCTCCCGCAGCAGGGCGATGTTGACAACATTGAGCGGCGGGCGATCGAGGGTGATCGAGATCAACCGATCTCTTTTTTCCGCGAATACAGGCATTTAACCTAGTGTCCCTTCGGTTTATTTGCCCAGCGAATAACCGGCGCACCCGGCTTGCCATCGAAGCTCCTTCTCATAAACCACGCCCCTATTTTTTACAAGGGACAAGCGCACCAGGTAGTGGTTCAGTTTCGTCAAAATTTGTAGGGGCAACCCTATGTGGTTGCCCGTTCGGAGGGCAGGCACGTAGGCCTGCCCCTACATCGATGCGGCGTTGAAATCAAACTGAACCACTACCGCGCACCACCAAGCCGAGTTTGACAAACGGGGGCGCCAGCATTTAAACTCTATCGTCAGACGGGCAAATAGGAGGGTTCAAATGAAAACTTCGCGGATAATGATTTTGCTGGTTGCCCTGTTCTTTACCTTGGGGTTAAAGCCAAGTTTCGCAGTGTCGGACGAATACGACGACAGCCAGTCCCATCCACTGAGGATCGCGGCCTATCTCGCCTACCCGGCGGCCTTCCTTACCGAATGGATTATCTTCAGGCCCTTCCATTTTCTCGTGAGCGCTACCGAACAGCAGGAGGCGTTTTTCGGCCACCGGCCGCATCCGCCGGTCATATCCGAGCCTCAACCGTTCTATGATTACGGAGTCGCTAAGAAGATTCCAGCCGGTCAGATGCAGCCCCAGCCAGCGCCGCCGGCAATCAAGCCGACGGCGGCCCGGGAGCCGGTGGCTGAAAGGGTGACCATTGTGCAGGTACCGGTTGAAAAGATCGTCGTCAGAGAGGTGCCCAAAGTCGTCGAGGTAGAGAGGATCGTTTTTCCCGCTGTCGCCTTTCGTTTTGATTCGACGGAACTGACGGAACTCGGCAAGGGCCAAGCTTATATGGCGGCGCAAAAGCTCAAAGACAAGTCGGACATAACCGTCGTCATTGAAGGCCACGCGGACAGCATCGGCAGCGACGATTACAACCGGAAGCTCGGTATGCGCCGCGCGCAAACGGTGATGAAGGAGCTGGCGGCTCAAGGCGTGGAGCCCGAGCGCATGTCGGCCGCGAGTTTTGGCGAGAGCAAGCCTTTGCTCGGCCAGGAAACGGATTGGGCGCGCGCCGTGAATCGTCGGGTCGAATTTCAAGTGAAAGCCCGCTGAAGGAAGAAAGGGGTCGGGAGTCTTTGAAGTCAGGACTCCCGACCCCCTAGCCGCGTTAGGCCCGGCCTGGTCTTTAGGCCGGGCCTTTTTTTTCCCATCCGGTTCCTCTAGCGCCACTCCAATGACTTATAAACCCCACGACCACTATTTTAAAAAGGCCAAGCAGGAAGGCTATCGCTCTCGCGCGGCGTATAAGCTGGTCGAATTGCAACGGCGCTTTCGCGTCATGAAACCGGGTGATTTCGTGGTCGACCTCGGCGCCGCGCCGGGCGGTTGGCTCCAAGTCGCGGCCGAGATCGTGGGTCCGGCCGGCAAAGTGATCGGCGTCGATCTTCAACCCATCGAGACTTTTCGAGAGCCCAACATCATTTTCCTTCAGGGCGATATCACGACCGCCGAGACTCGAGCCAAGATAAACGATTTGCTGGGCGGTCCGGCTCACTGCGTGCTGTCCGACTTAGCGCCGAAGCTAAGCGGCATCCGCGACGCCGATACGGCCCGTTGCCTTGAGCTCAATCGAGCCGCGCTGGCGGCAGCCACAGGGTTGTTGCGTCGCGGCGGCGCTCTACTGGTAAAGAGTTTCATCAGCGGCGAACTTCAAGCGTTTACGGTGGAATTGAAAAAAAATTTCTCTTCCGTGCAGCGAACTCGACCGGAGGCGACTCGCCAGGGTTCCTCTGAGTTCTATTTCTGCGCCAAGGACTTTCGCGGGCTGCGGGCGGTTGAAACCAGCCTATCACCTACCTGACCTGGCGCGCCATGCCCGAAATTCGCAAAGATCCCGTCACCGGACGCTCGGTCATCATCGCCGCGGAAAGAGCGAAAAGGCCCCAGCAGGATAGCGCGAGTCAAGAATCGCTATGCCCGTTTTGCCCGGGAAACGAGCAGATGACACCTCCCGAGGTCTTTGCCTACCGGGACTCTCAATCCTCGCCCGACGCGCCGGGCTGGACCGTTCGTGTCGTGCCGAATAAATATCCCGCGCTTGTAAAGGAAGGGGTGTGGTCTACAAGCAGGCGCGGCGTCTACGAATCGATGACCGGACTGGGAGTTCACGAAGTGATCATCGAAAGCCCGGAACATGTCGTCGACGTCGCGGCGCTCGACGAAAAACAGGTGACCGCCGTCCTGCGGGTCTATCGCGGGCGCATGCTCGATCTGCGCGAGGATAACCGTTGGCGTTCGATCCTGGTTTACAAAAACCAGGGGGCGCCTGCCGGCGCGACGCTGGAGCATGTTCACTCCCAGGTGATCGCCCTGCCCGAGGCGCCGGAACAGCTTCGCGCGGAGATCGACGGCGCGCGAAAATATTACAAAGCCAATGGCCGCTGTCTTTTCTGTGAGATGATCCGGCAGAACACCGAGGGCGGCGAGCGGCTCGTGGCGGAGCATGAACGATGGGCGGCGATATGTCCATACGCGGCGCGTTTTCCGTTCGAGATTTGGATTTTGCCCAAACGGCACGCGCCCTATTTCGAGCTCAGCCCGGACCAAGATTTGGCCGAACTCGCGCATTGCTTGCGCGATGCCCTGGCGCGCCTTAACCGGGTTCTTGACCATCCTCCATTTAACTATCTCATCCACTCCCATCCTTTGGATGGAGCCGAGACCCGCCATTATCACTGGCACATCGAGATTTTGCCCAAGCTGGTTCAGGTCGCGGGTTTCGAATGGGGTTCCGGCATGTTCATCAATCCGGTGGCGCCGGAGGAAGCGGCCCGGCTGTTACGCCATGTCACGCTTTAGATTTTCCGCCGCCAGATTCTCTCTCGGTTGCCGCTGTTGATAGAGTAACACCGACGCAAACAGGGCACAGAGCGTTCCTGAAACGGCGATCGCGCGGGGCGTGCCGATCGCATGGGCGATGCCGCCGATCAAGAGCGTGCCGAAGGACCACAGCCCCTTGTCCATGAAAAGCAAACTGAGCATCCGGCCCAACAGGTGGGGGGGAGTCTCCATCTGGACAACCCCGTTGGCGACCGCGCGAATCGCGATGTTGCTGCCGCCGACCAGGATCAAAAAGAACATCGAAAGCGGCAGCGAGCGGGAGAACGAAAATAGGATCAGGGACAGCGAAAAAGCGAACACGCTCATGACGACGAAATGGGTGCGGCGACGCAGGCGGTTCAGGGAGGCAATGGCGAGCCCGGCGATAACCGCGCCGACGCCGGGAGCGGCAAGTAGCAGACCGAACGTCGAAGGGCCGGCATGTAAGATGTCGGTGGCGAACACCGGCAGAAAGCGCGTGTAAGGCGTGCCCACAAGCGCGACGCCGTAGGTGAGCAGAATGATCGAAAAAACTCGCCGCTCGCCGCGCAGGAATCGATAGCCCTCCACGACCTCGCGCCAAAACGGCGCTTCCTCCTCGGTTTTGATTTTGACCGCGGGTATTTCCATGATCATCAACGTCGCGATAATGGCGAGAAAGCTTAAGGCGTTGACGAAAAGACAGCCGGCGACGCCGATGACGCTGATCAGCACCCCGCCCAGCGAGGGCCCGATGATTTTCGCCATGTTCGCCATGGAAGAGTTGAGCGCGATGGCGTTCATCAGCTCGGCGCGCGGCACCAGGCTATTGATCAACGAGTGGCGGGCGGTCTGGTTGATTGTGTTGACGGTGCCCAGAAAGAGCACCAGGCCCATCACATGCCAGAACTGGATCTGGTCAAAATAAACCAACGCCCAGAAGCAGAACGCCTGGGCCATCGCCAATACCTGGGTCGAGAGCAGCAGCCGGCGCCGCTCGATACGGTCGACGATGGCGCCGCCTACGGCGCCCAAGAGCAGACGGGGCAAAGCCTGGGCGAAACCGACCAGGCCGAGCAGAAACGGCGAACTCGTCATGGTCCAGACCAGCCAGCCCTGCGCCATGGCCTGGACGAAATCGCCGACATGAGAGAGGCTGGTGCCGAAAAAAAGCAGCCGGTAGTCGCGGTAGCCGAGCGATCTCAGGGTTCGAGAAAATCGCGCCGACCCTCGTTGGAAGAGGGCCATTACTCCACCGTCACGCTTTTGGCGAGATTGCGCGGCTGGTCGACGTCCGTGCCGCGCTGCACGGCGATGTAATAGGCGAGGAGCTGGAGCGGAATCGTCATCACGATGGGCGTCAGATAGTGGCACGCTTTCGGCAACGTCAACACCCGGTGGGCCAAGATCGCGCCGCCGGATTTAGCGTCATCGGTGAGCACGATGACTTTGCCGCCGCGCGCCTCGACTTCTTTTAAGTTGCCCATGGTTTTTTCAAAGTAGCGGTCCCGCGGCGCGAGCACGACCACGGGCATGGTTTCATCGATCAACGCGATCGGGCCATGCTTCATCTCGCCGGCCGGGTATCCTTCGGCGTGAATGTAGGAAATTTCTTTTAGTTTGAGCGCGCCTTCCAGAGCGATGGGATAATTGACGCCGCGGCCGAGATAGAGAAAATCTCCGTAGTGCATGAGTTCCCGCGCCAGCTCTTTGACTTCGCTCTCGATCTTCAGTGTCTCTTCGATCCAATGGGGCAGATGCATCAGATCGCGCAGTAATTTTCGCGCGCCGGCCTGTTTCAATTTGCCGTTCAACCTGCCCAATGCCACCGCGAGCAGATAAAGCGCGGTGAGCTGGGTGGTGAAAGCCTTGGTGCTTGCCACGCTGATCTCGGGGCCCGCGTGGGTGTAGAGCACCCCGTGCGACTTGCGCGGGATCGAGGAATCGATGACGTTGCAGATCGAAAGAATCTTGGCTTTCTTCGCCCGCGCTATCTCGGTGGCCGCCAATGTGTCCGCGGTTTCCCCGGATTGGCTCACCATGAGCAGGATGGATTTCGGGTCCATCAGCGGAGAACGGTAGCGGAACTCCGAGCCGTAATCGACCTCGGCAGGAATGCCGGCGATCTCTTCGAGCATGAACTTGCCGACGAGACAGGCGTGCCAGGCGGTGCCGCAAGCGACCAAATGAATGCGTTGAATCTGCTTGACCTCCCGCGCCTTCAGGTGAATATCTTCCAACGATACCTGCCCGTCCTTGAGCGAGATGCGGCCGCGAAAGGTATCTGCGAGCGCGCGCGGCTGGTCGTGGATTTCCTTCAGCATGAAGTGCGCGAAACCGCCCTTCTGCGCCGCCACCGCGTCCCAGGTGATTTCTTTGACCGGCCGGTGAACGATCTTGCCCCTGGCGTCGAACAGACGATACGAGCCGAGGGTGACTTCGCCGAGTTCCCCGTCCTCGAGAAAGGTGACTTTGCGCGTGTAGTCGAGCAGCGCCGGAATATCGGAGGCGATAAAAGTTTCGCCTTCGCCCCAGCCGATGACGATGGGCGTGGAATTCTTGGCCACGATCAAGCGGCGCGGGTCCCGCCGGTTGAGAAACAACAGAGCATAAGAACCCCGGATCTCGCGCAGCGTGCGGCGCACCGCTTCGAGGAAGTCCATGCCGCGCTCGATCTTTTCGCTGACCAGGTGGGCGACAATTTCCGTGTCGGTCTCGGAGCTGAATTGCGTGCCCCGTTTGCTCAGTTGCTCCTTGAGTTCGAGATAGTTTTCGATGATGCCGTTATGGACCACAACGACGTCGCCGGCGCGGTGGGGATGGGCATTCGTCTCGGACGGGCGCCCGTGGGTTGCCCAGCGGGTATGACCGATGCCGACCGCGCCGCTGACCGGCTGGCGATTGAGCAACGTTTCGAGGTTGTTGAGCTTGCCCTCGCAGCGGCGAATCGTCACGCGCCCGTCATCGAGCACCGCAATGCCGGCCGAGTCATAGCCGCGGTATTCGAGCTTGCGCAGGCTTTCCAGAATTAGCGGCGCCGCTTCGCGCTTGCCGATATAGCCGACGATGCCGCACATTACTTGTTTTTCTCCTTCATTTTTTTGCGCTTTCTCTCCGTCCAGCCTTCCCTCACCTGCTCATCCCTCTCGTTGAATACCAACGCACCGGCGGGAACATCATTGCGCACCGTGGTCGCCGTGGCAACGTAAACGTCGTCGCCCAACGAGATGGGCGCGACCAGAGTGGTATCGCTTCCCACCTGCACGCGGTCGCCGATGATCGTGCGGTATTTTTTGAAACCGTCGTAGTTGCAGGTGATGGTGCCGGCGCCGATATTGGTTTCGCGGCCGATTACGCAGTCACCCAGATAAGTCAAATGGTTGGCCTTGGTTCCCTCGCCGATCGTTGCGGCTTTCGCCTCGACGAAGTTACCGATGTGGACATTGCGGCCCAAAGAGTTTCCCGGCCTCAGGTGCGCGAACGGGCCGATGACCGCGCCGCTTTCGATCCGGCTGCTCGCCGCCACGACCGCGAATTTCACGTGCACTTCCTCGCCGATTGTGACATCCGTGAGATAGGCGCTGCCGTCGATCCGGCAGCGTTCGCCGACAACCGTGGTTCCGAGAAGCTGGGTATTCGGACCGATGACCGTGTCTTTGCCAATGGTGACTCCCTCGTCGATGTAGGTCGTTTGCGGGTCTTTGAGCGTGACGCCGGCCTCCATCCATTTGCGGTTGATGCGCTCCTGCAATGTCTTTTCCATCAGCGCGAGCTCCTCTCTGGTATTGATGCCGCGCACTTCGCGCGGGTCGGCGACCCGGACCGTTTCGATCTTTTTTCCTTGTGCGAGTCCGACGGTCACGATGTCGGGCAAATAGTATTCCTTCTGGCGATTGTCGTTCTTGACGGCCGCCAGCGCCGCGAAGAGAAACCGAACGGCGACGACATAGACGCCCGCGTTGACCTCGCCAATCCGTTTCTGCGCGTCCGTTGCGTCTTTTTCTTCCACGGATCCGGTAATTTCGCCGTGCC
>JACPFE010000321.1 GCA_016183145.1 Deltaproteobacteria bacterium
CTCCCGGCGCGTTACCCTCAGCAAGAGTTGTTCCGAAAAATTCAGCTGGCTGCTTCGAAAGTCCTCCCGCTCATCTGAACCTATTTGCAAAGGATTTTGCGCTTGCTTATCTGTCGTCATGAGAAAGGAAACTTGAATGGCCGAGCTAAAACTTGAATTAGGACGACTGGAGCCAAAGGATTCGGCTCTGCCCGATATCGCCGATTTTGCTCCGAGCAACGTGCAGCGCGATCTTTGGGACTGGGACCGAGTGGTCAAGGGGTCCCATCTCACCAATTGCTGGTACCAGCGGGCGTGCAATTTTAATCTCTATGTCAAAGACGGCGTGGTGCTCAGGGAAGAGCAGGTTGGCAATTATCCGCCGCCCAACGACCCCGAGGCTCCCGATCCCAACCCGCGCGGCTGCCAGAAGGGCGCCTGCTACGCGCACCGGATGTACGATCCGACGCGGATCAAATATCCATTGAAGCGGGTCGGCGAGCGCGGCGGGCGGCGTTGGCAGCGAGTGAGTTGGGATCAGGCGTTGAGCGAGATCAGCGACAGCATGCTCGATATTCTCGTCACCGATGGACCGGAGGCGATCGTGCAGGCGGGCGGCACGCGCGTCTACAGTCAGGCGAGCGAGGGGCTCGGCCCCAACGCTTTTTTTGACGCGTTGGGATCGCCTAGCCCAACTCCCAACGTGGAAATCGGCGATGATCACCAGGGCGCCGCTATTACCGTGGGCAAGATCATGTTTGCCGACTCGGCGGACAACTGGCTCTACTCCGACCTGATCCTGGTTTGGGGCGGCAACCCCGCCTATACGAATATTCCCAACTATCACTACATCGCCGCGGCGCGCTACCGGGGCGCACGCGTGATTGCGATCTCGCCCGATTACAACGCCTCGGCGGTTCATGCCGATCTTTGGATACCGGTCAACGTCGGCTCCGATGCGGCTTTGGCTCTGGCGATGGCCCAGACAATTCTCAGCGAAGGGTTATTCCAGAAGAGATTCGTCCAGGAGCAAACCGACCTGCCGCTCCTGGTTCGCGCCGACAATGGGCTCTTCCTAAGAGAGAAGGATTTCAAGGCCGGCGGCCGGGAGGATGTTTTTTATTTTTATGATGAAGCCTCCGGAAAGGTCACGGAAGCGCCGCGCAAGAGCTTGGAGCTAAGCGGCCTCGCGCCGGCGCTGGAGGGATCTTACCCGGTGCAGACTGTTTCCGGAAGTGTATCGGCGCGGCCGGTATTCGCGCTGCTGCGCGAGCAGTTGAAGGAAAAATGTACCGCGCGGCAGGTGAGCCATTGCACCGGCGTCTCGGCGCAAATGATCGAGCGGCTGGCGCGGGAATTTGCCGGAGCGGCGGGCGTGGTCAACATGCCGACCTCCAATTGGGGTCGCTTCTACCACGGCGATTTAATCGAGCGGGCCATTATCTTGCTCTTCGCTCTGTGCGGCCACATGGGACGGAAAGGGGCCAGCTATAATGCGTTTCCCGCGCTCACCCCCGATACCGCCCAAGGCGCGCTGGAGCGGCACGGGCACCAGACCTTGCAATCGGCCCTGGCCGGCGATCCCCGCTTCGCCGCCTGGAAAGAGGACGGCTATACGAGCGAGATGATTCTCTACGAGTACACCAAGCAGGCCGTGGCCAACGGTGCGGTCGCCATCACTTCGCTGCTTCACTATTTTCACGGCGGCCTGTTGGACTTAAGTAAAAAACACAACAGTTGGGATCCCTGCCTCAAGCGGCCGCTGGCCGACTATGTGAGCGAGTCGCTAGCCAAGGGATGGCAAAATGTCGTTCCGCCGCTTAACAAGCCGCCGCGGGCGCTCTTTCAGATCGGCGGCAACATCTTTCGTCGCGGAAGGGCGACGAACCAGCTTTTTGAGAACCTTTTGCCAAAGCTCAAATTACTGGTCACGGTGGATTGGCGCATGAGCGCCACGGCGCTTTATTCAGATTATATACTTCCCACCTGCGGCTGGTACGAGCGTACTTCGACCTCGCTATTGGGCTCGACTCACTCGCCGTTTATGCAGGTCAACGGCAAGGCCGCCGATCCGCTCTATGAGTCGCTGAGCGACTGGGCGATCTTTGTTCGCCTGGCGCGGGTGTTGGCGCAGCGCGCCGGCGAGCGGAATACTCCGGCCTATAAAGACAAGGATGGCAAGGAGCGGCGCGTGGAGCGCGTGGCCGAGGCGGTTACCTGCGGCGGGATTTACGAAGAAGAGGACGAAGAGGGCGTGGCGCGGGACGCCTTCGTCAATTGCGGCAATGTCGAGCCGATCGGCTGGGAAGCCTTCAAAGAAAACGGCATCGCTCCCTACACCAACGTCGGCTCCGGCGTGCGTTGCCTGGGCAACGCTTGCGATATTAAGGTGGGCGAGCCGGTGGTGCCGCTCACCTGGCATATCGACGGCAAGGCGCCCTATCCGACGCTCACGCGGCGGATGCAATTTTATCTCGACCATGAGTGGTATCGGGAGCTGGACGAGCAGTTGCCGACGCACAAAGACTGCCCAACGGCCGGAGGAGACTATCCGCTCCAACTGACCGGTGGCCACGCCCGTTGGAGCGTGCATAGCGACTGGGTGGATGACTCCGTCATGCTGGCGCTCCAGCGCGGCGAGCCTGCGGTTTACTTAAGCCCGCAAGATGCCGAGCGGCGCGAAGTGCGGGACGGCGACCTGGTGGATGTGTACAACGACGTCGGTGATTTTCGGGTCCGGCTTACGGTGTCGGCGGCGGTGCGCCCCGGCCAGGTGATCATGTATCACTCGTGGGAGAATTATCAGTTCGACGGCTGGCGCCATTTCAAGAGCGTCATGGCGTCGCCGCTCAATCCCATCGAAATGGTTGGCGGCTACGGCCATATTCGCCCCGATGTGGTGAGCCTGGGCCCGGGGCCGAACGACCGCGGCACCCGCGTGGAAGTGAGAAAGGCGGCGTAGAAGAAGATTTTCGGAGAAGGCAGGCCATGCTTC
>JACPFE010000057.1 GCA_016183145.1 Deltaproteobacteria bacterium
GCCGGTGATGACGTCGATGATCAACAGCGCCGGATTGACGCCGAATTTTTCTTTGCCTTTGTAGCCGGCTTTTTCATACATCTTTCTTTCCGCTTCCGGAAAAAACTGTTCCCAGTCTCTCATGATGAATCCTCCTCTATCTCGTGGTTAGGGTTTAGAAGTAAGGGGTGAGGTGTGGGGACCTTTCACTCCTCACTATTTACTCCTTACGCCCATCCAGTCACGGCGAGTAAGCTTTACCGCCCCGCCGCGTCATAAATAGGTCCAGCGGCAACTCGCTGCCGATCCCTTTCTCTTTGGCCTTGTCGTACATTTTGCGCGCCGTGGCCGCGAACTGGATGCCCATGCCGGTGTTGTTCTTAAAGAAAGTAATTTCCCTGTCGTCCTTTCGGCCGCGGCACTTACCGTTGAGCAAATCACCCAATTCATGCAGATCTTCGGCTTTGACGATGCCGCGCTCGATGCGGTCGTAGAACTCGGCCTGCTTGTCCAGAAAGATTTGCGGTTTGTACCCGACGACGATTAAGTTCGCTCGCTTGACCGCCTCGTCGTCCAGCTCTTTCCTCGGCAGAAAGCCGTCGCCCCCGACGAGGCTGGTGACGTGCATGCCCGGTTCGAGCCAGCGGCCCTGCACGACCGGATCGACCGTGTTCGTTGCGGCATTGACAATGTCACTGCCGCGCACCGCCTCTTCGGCAGAAGCGACGGGCACCACTTCGACTCCGGTTTGGGCGTTCATCTCGCGGGCGAATTTCTCGCAGTTTTCTTTAGTCGGGCTGTAAACTTTGATCTTGGTCAGCGGGCGCACGGCCAAGTGCGCCGTCACTTGCGTCTTGGCCTGCTCGCCGGAACCGAGGAGCCCCATCACCCTGGCGTTTTTGCGCGCCAGATATTTGCTTGCCACCGCGCTGGTGGCGCCGACGCGCAGTGTGGAAATGTGATGGTCGTCCATGATCGCGAGAATCTCGCAAGTATCCATGTCGAAGAGCATGACGAGACCGATGTAGTCGCCGGGATAGACGCGCCGTTTGGCGCCGGCGACCTGGACCTCTGTGGAAAAACTGGAATCGATGCGCAGCGCCATGGATTTAACGCCCGGCACCAGTCCCATGATGTTATTGAAATAGTATTGGCCGCCTTCTTCTTTCCAGGGGGTTCTGAGCCGCGCCCGCGGCGCGTTCATCGCTTTGCCCTGGCCGAGTTCGCGGAAAGCCTGTTCGATGGCGTCGATCTCCTCCGCCATCGGCAGGAGATTTTCCATTTGCTCGTTTTTGAGGACCAGCACCATTGTGTGTCTCCTTCTACCCTCCTTCGCAGAAAGCCACGGGTGTAAACCCGCGGATGAATGCGAGGTGG
Source organism: Deltaproteobacteria bacterium (assembly GCA_016183145.1). Lineage (GTDB taxonomy): Bacteria > Desulfobacterota > Binatia > UBA9968 > UBA9968 > JACPFE01. The sequence goes on from JACPFE010000057.1 coordinate 1,357, forward strand.
GTACCCTCCGTAGCCTTGGCGAAGGAGGGTGCGCTTCGGAGGGTTCCGCCCTAGGAAGCGTGTGGAGAGGTGCCACGACCGTAAGGCCGTGGGGCTCCACACCCTGCCTACAACATCGTCGGATTGGGAGTCAAGGAAGGAGGCTGCGAGAAGGCGGGTCGCGAATCGACTGGATTGAAAATTATCGGACGAGAAAAAAAAGGCTGAGGGAGATCCTCAGCCTTTTGAAAAGACGGTCAACCGCTCGGATAATCAGCCGCCCTTGCGCGCTTTGAACCAGTCGGCGTCGATCTTAATAAAGTGTTTCCACTTATCTGGAGCCGCCGCCTCCTCGAAGATCGCCTCGACCGGGCAAACGGGCTCACAGGCGCCGCAGTCAATGCATTCCTCGGGATCGATATAGAGCTTGTTTTCTTTGGCAAATTCTTCAGCCTCGTTTTTTGTCGGATGGATGCAGTCGACCGGACAGACATCCACACAAGCCGTATCTTTCACGTTGATGCAAGGCTCAGCAATGATATAAGTCATCTAATCCTCCTCGCGACAAAACTTTATTTCTAGTAGCAAATCGATCCAGCCAAGTCAATTAAACCGTCGGGGATAATTTAAGCTCTGCTGCGGCTATTTGAGTCGGGTAACGCCTGCTTGACCATCGAAACCGCGAAGCGTTACATAGTAATGTCCCGGGTGATTAGATATGACGGCTGGAAGTTGAGCTAAGCGAACGCTGGCCGAAATGGGCCGCCGGCCCCAGCAGCATTTGGCGCCCAGCGAAATGTTGACAACTGGGCGTAGCGGGCGGATATTGCAACCGATTGAGGTTTGATTGGATGCGCCTCGTTCGGAGATAGGCCGACCGGCATTTGTCACCGGCTAAAGCGGGTCACTTAATAGCTGAACTAAACCCTTTTACCCTCGACTCTGCCTTCTGTTTTCCGCAGCCGCGCTTTTGACAACGAGGGAGAATGCTGATATACCAAATCTGGCATGTCAATGCATGGATGACAAAACCATCGTATGGATCGGCTCGTCGCGTGACGATGTGCGTCGGTTTCCGCGGGAAGCCCGGCGCAAGGCGGGCTTAGAGTTGCGAGCGGTGCAAAGGGGACAAGAGCCAACGGACTTCAGGCCTATACCCTCGGTCGGTCCTGGCGTTTACGAAATCCGCATTCATGTTCACGATGCCTATCGTGTCTTTTATGTCGCAAAGTTCGAGGAGGCAATTTATGTACTCCACGCGTTCCAAAAGAAAACGCAAAAAACGGCCAAGCACGACATCGAGATTGGCCGGCAGCGTTATAGAACGGCCCAACACCGTCGGCAGGCGCAGCCATGAAGCCAAGGGAATGCGGCTCACCTACGGCAGTGATAACGTATTTGAGGATTTGGGATTTGAGGCAGAGGAGGCAGCGAACTTGAGGATACGGGCGGACTTGCTGCTCGACTTGCGGGAGTATATTCGCGCACGCGGGTGGACGCAGGCTGAGGCGGCTGCTTTCTTTGGCGAGACACAGCCGCGCATCAGTAATTTGCTGAAGGGAGAGATCAGCCGTTTCAGCATCGATAAGCTGATCAATATGCTCGCGCGTGCGGGGATACGAGTACGCCTAGAAACGGGGCCGCGGGCAGCTTAAGAAAAGGGTCTAACAGCCGGCCTGAGACAGACCTTCGGACCCGCTCGCAATGCTCGCTGGCCTCGGCTGCTCAGCCTTCGCGTTCGTCTCAATCGCCAGGGTGATTCCTCGCAAGTTTGGCCCGGAAAAGTTACACTCGCACGATGCCCGGATCGAATAAGGTGCCAGGCTTTTGTTGTTTGCTTTCA
>JACPFE010000322.1 GCA_016183145.1 Deltaproteobacteria bacterium
CCGCCTGCATGACGTCCCAGGGTTCCGTATCGTTGCGTTTTTTCAAACTCACCGCGACATAGGGACGCAAGTTTACCAGGGGCTCGATGAGGTGCACGTCATGTACGCTATCGAAGCCTTTCTTGACCAGATAGCGTTTGATCAACGTCGCCATGCCCATCGCCTTGATCTTCGAGCTTTCGCTGGGCGTCACCTGGCTGATGATCGATACCCAGATGGGGTTCTTGCGGTGCGTCACGCAGGTGAGCTCGAAGATCAGGCTCAAGGTGCGTGGGTCGATGTAGCCCATCGATTCGCCGTAGGGGCCCTCTTCTTCCATGTATTTGATCGGGATGATGCCTTCGAGAACGATCTCCGCGGTGGCCGGGACTTCAAGGTCGACGGTTTTGCACTTGATCAACGGCGCCGGCGCTCCCTGGAGCCCGGCGGCGAGCGCCAGCTCGTCGACATCGGGCGGCACTTTCTGCGTCGCCGCGTAGGAAACGGTGGGGATGGTACCGACCACGACGGCGACTTCCAAAGGCTTGCCCTTCTTGCGGCATTTCTCCCACTGGTTGGAGAGGTCCTGCGGCGTGCCGGTCATCAGAGCGGTGCGGTCGGGACCTTTGATCAATCCCCGATAGTTGCCGACGTTGCGCTGTCCGGTTTCGGGATCTTTGGTGATCCAATGGCCCGCCGTGATGTAAGGCCCGTTGTCGAAACCGGGTGTGGAAATCGGTACGGCGAATTCGTTAATGCCGCTGTGGGCGAGCAGCTCGGCGCCCATGTGCACTTCTTCTTGAGCGAGACCGCGGTCGACCATCACCGGCGGGATCAAATGATCCAGCGCGTAAATCCAGCGGTCGGCCACTTCCTCCGGTTCGCACTTCAGTCCCAAGCAATAGATCGCCTCGGAGCCCGACAGGCCGCCGACCAGGACCGAGCAATTGTACCTGCGCTGCTTGCCGTCGGTCACGTTGCTGAACAAAAAGCCGCGCCGGTCTTGCTCGGCGATGCCGCCCCGATATTGCCAGCGTACCAGCGGCTGAAGCTCGGTGTCTTTGTTGATCTCTTTATCGATGCGATAGAGTTTTCCGTGCGCGTCCAGCGCCGCGATGAACTCGCGCAAGTCAGTATAGGGTTCGGCAAAATTCATAGGATTTCATCTATGCTTTTTCCCTCGTATTATCAAGCCCGCGATCGTCAATCAGCTTGCAAAACGATGGCCGATCCGTCACATTGAAATTGCCGCAGGTATGGCGCTAAAAATTTTCAACACGCTCAGCGGGGAAAAAGAGCTTTTTAGCCCGCTAACAGAAGGCGAAGTGCGCATGTACGTTTGCGGCGTCACGGTCTACGACTCCGCGCACGTCGGTCACGCGCGCTCGCTCATCACGTTCGATGTCATCTTCCGATATCTCAAGTTCTCGGGCCATCGCGTTGAATTTGTCCGTAACTTTACCGATGTGGACGATAAGATCATCAACAAGGCGAACGAGGAAAAGGTCGGCTGGGAGAAGATTACCGCTCGCTATATCGAAGAGTATTATCGCGACGGCGAGATGCTCGGGCTCCTACGGCCTACGGCCGAGCCGCGCGCGACGTTACATATCCCGGATATCATCGCTCTCATTGAGCGGCTGGAAGCTAAGGAACTGGCCTACCGGGTGGACGGCGACGTTTACTTTCCGGTCGAGCGCTTCGCGGGATACGGAAAGCTATCGGGCAAAAAGATTGAGGAGATGGAAGCCGGGGCGCGGGTGGAGGTCGATGAGCGTAAGAAGTCGCCGCTGGATTTTGCCCTGTGGAAATCGAGTAAGCCGGGCGAGCCAACCTGGGATAGCCCGTGGGGACCGGGACGGCCAGGCTGGCACATCGAATGCTCCGCCATGAGCACCAAGTATTTGGGGCAGCCTTTTGATATACATGGAGGCGGACGGGATCTTATGTTTCCCCACCATGAAAACGAAATCGCGCAGTCCGAGGGAGCTTTTGGCAAGCCGCTCGCGCGTTACTGGATTCACAACGGATTGTTGACCGTCAACGGCGAGAAGATGTCCAAGTCGTTGGGAAATTATTTTACCATCCAGGAAATCCTTCAGGTGCATGACGCCGCCGCCTTGCGCCATCTGTTCATGGGGAGTCACTACCGCAGCCCGGTGGATTTTTCCACGGAGGCATTGGAAGAGGCCGGCCGGGCGACCGACCGTATCCATGAAACTCTTGCACGGGCGGGTCAATCGCTTAAACCGGGAGCAGAGGCGATTCCGGAAGCCGGCCTGATGGATGCGTTTCGCAGCGAGATGGACGACGACTTCAACACGCCGCGGGCGCTGGCACTCATTTTCGACGAGGCCCGCGCACTGAATCGTTCGCTCGATGAAAAAAATTCCAAGGGCCTCGAGGGGCGCGCGGCGGCGCTGCGCTCGATGTGCGACGCGCTCGGGCTTTTGCACTCGGGTTATTTCGAACGCAAGAAGGAGCGTTGGCTGAAAAAGGGCATCGTCAACCGGGAAGAGATCGAAAGTCTGATTGCCCGGCGCGACGGCGCGCGCCGGGAGAAAAACTGGCCGGAGGCTGATCGCATCCGGCAGCAACTTCGCGACAAGGGAATACTGATCGAAGATACGCCGGGGGGGACCCTATGGAAGGTAAAATGAAGCTCCACGGGCTTACGCCCGTGGTATCTTTAATTTCTTCGGCGGAATCCGCCGAAGCATTCACCCTCCTTCGCTCTTCGAGCTACGGAGGGTCCGTCCGACGCATTCATTCCCGGGCTTACGCCCAGGGTCTTCTGCGTAGGCGGATAACGGTCTCACGGCGTCACTTGGTTTCTGTGATCGCCGGTGCTGCGTTGCTTTTTCCTGCGTTGAGTCACGCTCAAGGTCCGGCTTCCGGGAGCGCGCCCGCCGGCGAATCGCAAATCACATTGCGCAAGAGCGTCCAGTCGCGCGAGTACCAGGGCAAGGCAGTCGAAGGCGAAGAACGCACGGTGGTGCGAGGCGACTCGCTATGGCGCATTTTGATCCAGGAAAAGGGACTGCCTGAAAAGCGCTTTCAGAGCTATCTCGTCGTCATCCGCGGCCTCAATCCACAGGTGAAAGATCTGAACGTGCTGCGCGTTGGAAACGCGATTTTTATCCCGCTCAGGCCCGACGAAGTCATCGGCGCGCGTTCGGCCACGAGCGGCAGCGCACCAGTTCCGCAACCGCTTTCGCTCGCCGGCACGACGGTCAACTACCGCGTGAAGGCCGGGGAACATCTCTATCAAATTCTACGGCAGCAACTTGGCCTGCGTGACCAGAAGGAGACCCTGCGCTACTACGCGCTGACCAAGGATCTAAATCCGGAAAAAAAAGATTGGAATATTCTGCTCGCGGGTGAGACGATCCGCTTGCCTGTGGTGGTGCCTGTCCAGGAAGCTGCGGGACGGGGAGGAAGCGCGGCGCCCGAATCGAAACCGCTTGCGGAAACGGCGCCGCCGGCTGCGGCGGCGCAAACGGCTCCCACATTACCTGCGCTGGCCGCCCCGGCGGGGCCGGCCCTCGCGGCTCCGCAACCCTCAGCGCCCCAGGCCCCGGCGCCGATGATCGACACGGATTACGCCCGCCGGCTCCCGGCCGCGGACGGAATGGCGTTGCTCGCCGGCGTCGTAGAAAATCTGGGCGCCCAACTGCAACGGACCGGCGAGGAAGTGGTGGCGGTAAAAGACAGCGCCGTGCGCTTCGACCGGAGCAGCTATCCGGTCGTCTACAGTCCCAAGATCAGGCAGCGGGTCGTGATCGATACCGGCGGCAATATTCCCGAATCTTTGCGCAATCAACTGAACAATCCGGAGGTGGGCGCGCCTGTGGTTTCGTTGAACTCGCGGACCTCGCTTCACGACGCAGTCAATCAGTTGCTCGCCGGCCTTGGCTACCAGACGTTGTCGACAGACCGTCCGGTGGTTATTCAAGAGGCGGGCGTAGCCTATGAGGCCAAGGGCAACTGGATGGCGCTGGCGCCGGAAGAAAGTAACAAGCCGCAGGAGATTTTCGTCATCAATTTGACCGACCAGGAGGCGGCGATACCGCCTTACTTGCTCGCCCAACTGGAGGCACGAGGGCTGCAAATGCGGGACGTCGTGGTTTCTTCGTCGCGATCAACGAGCGGCGCGGTCTCCGCAAACGAACCGAAGGAATTTTTTGCTCAGACAAAAACCTGGCCGCGGGACAAAAAGGAAATGGTCGACTCGTTATTACTGGCGTATGGAATTCCGTTTGGCGTCGCCGAGAAGATATCGGTCAAACTCAGCGATGGTCTGACTTTAGAAGCTCGCGCGGACCGGGTTTTCGAAGCGCGGGGAAACAAAGTCGCGCTTTTCTTTCAGCGCACGGAGCCGGAGCTCAAGAAGGCGCTGCAGGAGAAACAGGGGTTGAGGATCGTCGAGACGGATATCGCCGCCCTCTCATCGCGCGAAGTCATCGGCCGGCTCTTGAGCGAGCTAGGCGAGCAGGTTAATTATCGGGAGCACCGATTTCCCGCAGGAAGCGGACCCACGCGGGACCGCTTGGTGGTGACCGCATGGGGATTTCTCGTTCCCAAACATTCGATGTTCGTTACCGACCGGGAAATCCCCCAATCGCTGCACCGATTCTTCTTTGATAAAGGGCTGGAGATTGTTTATTTTCAATAGGCACCGACGGCCCACAGTTCTTCCAATAAATCGCGCGCGCCCGTAGCTCAACTGGACAGAGCATCAGACTTCGGATCTGAGGGTTGGGGGTTCGAATCCCTCCGGGCGCGCCGATCGCACGTCGACGCTTGTCAATCACAGCAGTTCCAGAAAGGTCCGCGGGGTTACGATTCGAATTCCTCGGTATGATTTGAGAGATTTAAGATGACGGTCGCCCGAAACGATGAATTGCGCACGGCCCTCCAGCGCGGCCTCGATGTACTTGTTGTCGTCGGCATCCTCAGCGACCGCGTCAACGCGCAGAATCCCCTCGACGGGTTGGGCGACAAGCGCGAGAGCCGCAACCGCGAGATCCAAATCTTCGTCTGAGACTTTAATGTACTTGCGGACTTTTGGATAAGTCAGGGCACGGAGCATCTCGGCGAGAATAGCGGGCGAGAGAACCAGTTCGAAGGAATTTTCTTCCAACAAGCTTGCGACGATTCGCCCCGAAGCTCCCTTGGGCTGAATTAGCGCGCTGATGATTACGTTGGCGTCAAGGACAGCTCGGAGCACTCCCTACCTATGGTTGCGCTTGCGCGCGCGGTGTTTTGCTTCATCGGCCAACCGATCGGCTCGCTTGGGAGAGACTCTACTTTTCTGACGCTCAAGCACCCGCAACAGGTGCATTCGCGCCGCCTGCCGCATCTGTTCCAACCGCTCCACTGGTACCACGGCCGCCAAAGGTTTTCCCTTGCGCTCAATGATGAATTGGTCGTTGCGGCGCGCGACTCGATTCAGAATGTTTCCGAGCCGCTGGCGAACTTCAAGTGTGGAAATCTTCTCTGTCATTTGTGCACTCCTAACTGTCAGGCATCACATGGTCATAACAGGTCTTGTGGTTCGCCGGGTCAACGCTAATCGCCCCCCCGTAGCGTAACGGCACAGAGCATCAGATTTAGGTTCCAAGGGAATCCCTCCGTCTGGGAGGATCATATCGAGTACTTTGCCGGGTGTGAGGTTTGCGAGATGCCCGTTCGCATGTGGAAAGTCGGTCCCGATAAGCCCCAAGAAATTCTGGAGCTTCGCTTTCATCCGAAGTGCGTCAACGAAATCACTGTGACAAAGAATGGAACATGAGCGTGGGGTAACGTTCCGCGTCAGGCGCGCGGGTGCCGCATCGCCTGG
>JACPFE010000317.1 GCA_016183145.1 Deltaproteobacteria bacterium
ATCCGTTCACGGTTCGACAAGCTCACCACGAACGGCATGGCATAGATGAACATTCAAGTACTTAGCCGTTCGTCCTGAGGCTCTCGAAGGGCGAGCGGCGATTTTTTCACACACTCTGAGACGATGGAAATCATGGAGCGTTGAGATGGTCAAACGCTCCATCATTCCATTTCCCGATTCACCCCCTTGCCCCGTTTGTCCGCTCCTCGCATCGCCGAGGTGAGGATGGCGACCGCCGCCAATGCTGCGATGACCAGCCAAGAGTTTTGGAAGGCATTAATGAACACGGCTGAATTTTCCATCCACTGCGGATAGGGCGGCACCGCCGATCCGGCGATGCCGTAATAGTTCAACCAGCGCAAGAACAAGACACTGCCGATTGCGACGCCCATGGCGTTGCCGATGTTGGCCGCAGTGAGGGAGAGCCCGCTCACCGCGCCAAGATACCGAGGCCCGGCCGCATTGAACATCCCGCTTAAATTGGGCGCCTGATAAAGCGCCCAACCCAGTCCCAGCGTCATCAGCGGCACCATGACCGCCATGGAACCGGCGCCGGCGTCCAATTGAGCAAAGCCGAACATACTCAGGACAGTCAGCGCCGAACCGGCGGTGCAAAGCATTCTTGAGCCCAACTGGTCGCCGAGCCATCCGCCGATGGGCGCGAGAATGACGATGACCAGCGAGAAAAAAATGATGGTAACGCCGACCTGAGTCGGCGAATAATTTAAAATACCTTGCAGGTAAAAGGGCAGCAGAAAGAAGGTCGAGGCATGGGAAAGGGTTACAAAGAAATGAGTTAGAATTCCCGCGGTAAGCAGTCGCACCTTAAAGAGCGAAAATTCGAGCAGCGGCACCGGCTCCCGCCGCTCGAAATGCAACAGCAGCGCAAAAGACAGCGCGGAAGCGAAAAACGCTGCCACGGGCAGCGGGCCAAGCCCCGACCTGGCGGTCGCTTGTAACCCGATAATCAGCGCGACCACGGTCACGAGCAGCGTCATCATGCCGATCGGATCGATCGAATAATCGCGTTTCTCCGTCACCGTTTCCGGGAGAATCTTCCAGGCCATGTAACCCGCCGCCGCGGCTACCGGCAAATTCATAAAAAAGATCCAGCGCCAGCCCACCGTGTCGACGAGAAAGCCGCCCACGGAGGGTCCGACGATATATCCCAGATGAAACGACATCGACATCATGCCGAGCGCGCGCCCCCTGCCTTCCTCGGCGTACAGCGCCGAGGCGATGGTCCGCCCGTTGGCCAAAACCAACGCGCCGCCGACCGCTTCGATGACTCTGAAAAAGATGATTTGCCATAGCTCCGCGCTGAATCCGCAAAAGAGCGCGCCAAATCCCAGGAGCACAAAACCGAGCGTGTAGATTTGCTTTCGCCCCACCATGTCGCCCAAACGCGCCATGCTCAAAACCAGGCCGACGATGGTCAATTGGTACGCCAACGGAATCCACTGGACCACGGCCATCGAGGCGCTGAAGTGCACGGAAAGCGTCGGCAAAGCCACGTTGACGGAGCGCGAGTCCACCGCGCTCATGAACTGCCCCAAGCAGACATTCACGAGAGCCAGACGTTGAATTCTTGGCGGGATCGTTGGTTGAGGCATCAGCGTTCGCCGTCGGCGCTAGCAGTTTGCTGAAAAACTCGGTTGCAGGCTGCTCAAAAAGATCTCAGAGGCGAGGCGCGAAAGTTCGCTAAGGGCTAAGGGCATGGCGCAAAGCGTTCTCCTTTACTCTTTGCCCTTTGCCCCTTGCGCTTTGCAAGCTGGTACGTTGTAGCGAGGCGATTGAGCGCAACGAAGCATATGAGTCTTTTTCAGCAGCCTGCTGGACGATTCAGGTTGACGCGGCAACCTTCCTTGGATAGCTTGGCTGCGGGAGATAGTCCAGGCTTCCTTTATAGAGCGCTTTATCACTCGAACGGCGCGCGAATCTCTTATGCACAAAATCGCCATCGCGCAAATCAGCTCCTCAACCGAGAAAGCTGAAAATCTCAAGGCCGCGTTATTCTTAACTCAAGAGGCTCGTGCCAAGGGAGCGCAACTCATCGCCTTCCCGGAATTCTTGATGGCCTTTTCTCCCGCGAGCCAGACGGCTGAGGAATTGGCAGCTCTGGCGGAGTCAGTCGATGGTTCATTCGTGACCGCGCTCAGGGATGCGGCGCGCGCCGCCCGCATCGGCATCCTCGCGACGATCTACGAACGCTGTTCATCATCCAATCGCGTCTATGATACGGCTGTCTGGATTGACAACGAGGGCGGCATCGCCGCGGTTTACCGCAAGCTTCACCTCTATGACGCCTTCGGTTTCAAGGAATCGGATAAATTTCTCGCCGGCGATGACATCGCGCCGCTGGTGACCAACGGGGATGTCCGGATCGGCATAATGATTTGTTACGATCTGCGCTTTCCGGAAATGGCACGCATGCTGTCGCTGGCGGGAGCGAACGTCATGATCGCTCCTTCGGGCTGGGTCCAAGGCGATCTCAAAGTGGAGCACTGGCAGACGATGATCAAAGCCCGCGCGCTGGAAAACGGCTGCTACGTCATCGCTCCGAACCAAGCAGGCAATATCTACACCGGCCATAGTATGGTCGTCGACCCGCTGGGGCGCGTGCTTGCCGACATGGGCGAGCGGGAAGGAATAGAGATCGTCGAGCTGGATTTGGCTCTTGTGAACGAGACCCGGCAAAAACTGCCGCTGCTCAAGAACCGGCGCACGGAGGTCTACCAG
>JACPFE010000318.1 GCA_016183145.1 Deltaproteobacteria bacterium
AATTACTCCGACCGGCCGACCTCGACGATCGGCGATGAGAAGCAAACCAACCCCTACTTTCGGTTCGGCTCGCTGAAGCAGTTCCTTGCGGCGATGGGCTATCGCTGAGCTGTCCGGCTTAGCGAATTTCAAAGCTCACGTCTCAAACCGGAGGCTGGAGACTCGCGTCGCGGCGTTCCCCCCATCCTGACCTTCCCCCGCAAGGGGGGAAGGAACAGGAAGAGGGGGCAGGTGCTGGGTGTAGCGATGACTTTCGATTACTTACGCGCCAATCAATAGTCACGGCTTGCCGACGAATTTGTTGGTCCACAAGAGTCCTTCCTCCGCCGACGGAACCTTGGCCGGGTCTTTGATGATGCCGGCGCCGGCTGCGAAGTTGATGACTTTTTTCCAACCTTCGGTCGTCATATTCCCCCAGCGAGGCATGGCCGGCTTGACCGTTTCGAAGGACAAATCAAAAACATTCTGGTCCAACTTACTTGGGTCCGAGAAGCGATGAGCCCGCAGAGCCGACTTCGCGGCTTCCGGTTTAGTATGAAACAGCGCGCCGCCGCGGGAAAGGGCGCGCGCAACGGCCATGGCGATCTTGCGATTGTCCTCGACGTAATCGGGACGCGCCATGAGCACTTCATAGGGATAGCCCGTCAGTTCCGGAACTTCGCCGAGCCCGAGCGGAATAAGGACGTAACCCTTGCCCGCTGCTTCCGTGACCTCGGCCGATGGCGGCGAAAGCGCGAAGGCGTCAACCACGTTATTCATCAGCGACGCCGGTAGCTGAGGTCCACCCAGGTATACGAATTTGAGCTTACTGGGATCCCCCCCGGATTTGGTCACGAGAAACTTGAAGATCTGCTCGGATACGGCACCCGGACTCGTGGCGCCGATAGGCCCCAGTTGCGAAAGCACTTTGAGGCGCGCGCTGAGAGGGCTCTTTCGCGTCAGCTTGTGCTTGTCGGCGATCTCTTTCCGCACGGCGAGGCTGAGGGTCAAATTGCTATTATGGGCCTGAATCGCGACCAGTGGCGCACCCTCGACATGCGCGAGCACCAAGCCCTCCGACGATGAGGCGCAGAAGTTAACTGAACGCCCCACCACTGCGGACTGGCATGGAGAACCGCCGCCCGCCGACGTAATTTTGGCCCGCACACCCTCTTGTTCAAAGTATTTGAGCTGCTCGGCGACCCACAGGGCCGCAAATGCCAGATTAGAAACCGCCGTAGCAATGGTCACCTCAGGCATAGCTTTCTGTTGCGCGCTAACATGCGAAACTTGCGCGAACAAAAAGAGCAGTGCCAAAATGATCGCCCTTGGATGAGTTTTATCCCCTTTTTTCATTTCCTAGCTCCTTTCTATCCCTGAACCTGTACATGTTCCGTTTGTGTCTGCCATCGCAATACCCGCTTTTCCACCAACCCGGCGATTTTATCCATGATAATCACCATGACCATGAGGACGATGATGCCGACGAAAACATCCGCAGTCCGGAAAATTCCCGCCGAGAGCCGGATAAAAAAACCGATACCCTCGGTGGCGGCGATGAATTCCCCGACAATCGCGCCGATGACCGAGAAAGGTATGCTGGTCCTGATACCGGTAAAAACATATGGCGAGATCGCCGGCAGGATGACGCGAAAAGTCAACTTCAACCCCCGCACCCGCATGAGCCGGGCGAGGTCGACATATTCTTGATCCATCTGGCGCATGCCGGTGTAGGTGTTGAAAAAATTCAGAAAGAAAGTCAGCAGAAAAACGACGCCGACTTTGGACCAGATGCCGATCCCCAGCCAGACGATGAAAAGCGGCGCTAAGGCGGTGCGGGGAATTCCATTGAGAGCGATGATGATCGGCTCGAATATTTCTGCCAGCATCCGGCTCCGACCGAACCAATAACCCAAAGCAATGCCTGCAATCGCACCAAGGGGGTAGCCGATGGCGATCTCCTCGAATGTCACCCAGGTATGCTGCAGCAGGTCGCCCGAGTGAAAACCGCTGATCAACGACGTGAAGATGCGGCTGGGGCTGCTGATCAGAAAGGGTTCGACCCAACGTCCGGAGGCGATTTCCCAAAGGAGGAGAAAACCGCCGATGATCGCCACGCGGACGATGGTTACGCCGAGGCCGCGCATGTAAGGCATAGCGTCTGCCAATGGCAGGGCGGCGACCTTAGCAGTGCTGGAACCTGCCTGTTCTCGACTCAGCTCTTCAGACATCGTCTCATCCTACAGGCTGCTGAAAAACCCCATCGGAGTCCTTCGACGGTGCTCAGGACGAACGGAGGGGTTTTGATATCATTGAGGGTTTTTCGTTCATGCTGAGGCTCTCGAAGCATTCCGAACCTTTTTTCAGAAACCTACTAGTGCGCTCCGGTCATGAACTCATGGCGGAAGATGTTCCACAAGCGTCCGTAGGCCTCATCAAATCCTTCCTGCCGGTGAATTTCGAAAATGTTCCGCGGCCGGGCCATGGGGATTTTAATGATGTCTTTGATTTTCCCCGGGCGATGGGTCATGACCACGACCCGGTCCGCTAGTGCCACTGCTTCGACCAG
>JACPFE010000336.1 GCA_016183145.1 Deltaproteobacteria bacterium
CGCGGAATCTCTTTAGTCTTGGCATAGAGCATGGAGCACGGAGCTCTTAACGCCCTTTGCTCTTAGCGCTTGGCTCTTTGCGATTTATGAAACCTACGAAACCATAAGGACCGACAGAAGTGGAACAAGAACTGGTCAAGGGAAACTCAGCCAACAGTCCCGCCGACGATCATTTCGGAGACGTCATGGTTGTCGGCGGTGGAATCAGCGGTATTCAAGCCGCTCTCGATCTTGCGAACACCGGTTTCAAGGTTTACCTGGTTGACAAGGCGCCGGCCATCGGCGGCAAGATGGCCCAGCTCGACAAGACCTTTCCCACCAACGACTGCTCCATGTGCATCGAATCTCCGAAGTTTCTCGAATGCCGCAGACATCCCAACATAGTGCTCCTGACGCGTACCGAAGTTGACCGGGTGGAGGGGAAAGCGGGAGATTTCAAGGTTACCCTGACGAAAAAGCCGCGATACATTATCGAGGACAAGTGCACGGGCTGTACGACCTGTGCGCAGTACTGCCCGGTCAAGGTTCCCGACCCTTACAATCAAGACTTATCTTTGAACAAGGCCGTCCATATATACTTTTCTCAGGCGGTTCCGCTCGTCAGTTATATAGATCCTGACGCCTGCCTCTACCTTCAGGGCGAGCAATGTACGATCTGCATGGGAGTTTGTGAGCACAAAGCCATAGATCTCCATCAAGAAGAAGAGAGGATGGAGGTGGAAGTGGGAGCGATCGTTCTTGCTCCGGGCTTTGAGATATTCGACCCCAAGCTGAGGGGCGACTATGGCTACGGCACGATGCAGAACGTGGTAACCAGCCTGGACTTTGAGCGGCTGTTAAGCGCCACCGGTCCGAACGAAGGCGTGCTCAAGCGCCCTTCCGACGGCAAACATCCGCATAAGATAGCCTGGATTCACTGCGTCGGCTCCAGGCAAGTCAGGCCGGGCGGCAACAGCTACTGTTCCTCGGTATGCTGCACCTATACCAAGAAGCAGGTAATCTTGGCCAAAGACCATGACGCGGAGATTCAGGCGACGATCTTCCACAACGATATCCGGTCGTACGGCAAGGATTTCGAACGATTCTACCAAAGAGCGGAGAACCTTCCCGGGGTTCGATTCATCAGAAGCTACGTGTCGGTCGGCAGAGAGATCCCGGAAAGCAAGAATGTAACGATCAGATACTCGACAACCGGCGATGGGGTAAAGGAGGAAGAATTCGATCTGGTGGTGTTATCCGTCGGATTGAATCCTCCGGCCGACGCGCGCGATCTGGCAACCAAGTTTGGCATCGAACTCGAGCCTCACGGCTTCTGCAAGACCAAACCTCTCAATCCGATCGAAACTTCCCGCGCCGGAATCTTTGTCAGCGGCGCTTTCCAGGGGCCGACGGACATTCCCGAGTCGGTCGTGACCGCCAGCGGCGCCGACGCCCTTTGCAGTCAACTCCTCGCCTACCGGGTTGCGGCGCCAATATCGGCAGGGTCGTAGATGTCCCTTCGGTCGTCCAGTATGCCTGCAGTTTAAAGAACGTCGTCCACGCCGAAGAGAGCACCTTCGCCTGCGCCGCCGATACCGCCATGAAGATATCGGAGACGATCCGGGCCAAAGGTCTCAACCGTGTGGTGGTCGCCGCCTGCACGCCCAGGACGCATGAGCCGCTGTTTCGAGACACGCTGCGCGAAGCGGGAATCAATCCTTATTACTTCGACATGGCGAATATCAGGGAACATTGCTCCTGGGTCCACTCGCGAGAAAAAGAAGACGCCACGCAGAAGGCAAAGGATATCGTTCGGATGTCCGCAGCTCGGGTCTCCCATCTGGAAGCTTTACAGGAATTTAAATTGCCTATGGACAGAAGGGCGTTGGTCGTTGGCGGGGGCCTCGCCGGCATGACCAGCGCTCTGAGTCTGGCCGAGCAGGGATTTGAGGTTTACCTGCTGGAAAAGGACCAGGAACTGGGGGGGGTGGCGCGAAGAATTCATTACACCCTCGATGGGATGGACGTTCAAGCCCATTTGCGTGACCTGATCGGCAAAGTCTACCGGCACCCGTCAATCCATGTGTGCACCGAATGCACCATCACGGAGGCTTCCGGTTACGTGGGGAATTTCACGACCAAAGTGATGTCCGATGGATGGGTGCGGGAAATCCGCCATGGAATAACCATCATCGCCACCGGGGCCGATGAATATAAGCCCACCGAATACCTCTATGGGCAAGACGACAGGGTGTTGACCCAACTGGAGCTAGAGGAGCGGATCGCCAAGGGCGATGAAAGGCTGATGAGCTCCAGCGGCATGGTGATGATCCAATGCGTCGGTTGCCGGCAGGAAGACAGAAACTACTGCAGCCGCGTCTGTTGCGATCAGGCTGTCAAAAACGCGTTGAAACTGAAAACACGAAAGCCGGACATGGCTATCTACATCCTCTTTCGCGACATGAGAACCTATGGGTTTAAAGAGGATTACTACCGGGAAGCGTCAAGCAAGGCGATAAGGTTCATCCGCTATGAACCGGATGACAAACCCCAGGTGGAAGCCGTTGAGGAGGATGGCAAGCCGATACTAAGGGTTACCGCGACCGATCCTATTTTGGGCCAAAAACTTGCGATCGATACCGATGCCGTCGCTTTGGCCGCCGCCGTGATTCCTTCGGCGACGAGTCATGAAATCTCCAAATTATTTAAGATCCCCTTCAACCCGGATGGCTTCTTCCAGGAAGCCCACGTGAAGTTAAGACCGGTTGACTCGGCCGCGGACGGTGTTTTCCTGTGCGGCACGGCGCACTATCCCAAGCATATTTCGGAGACGATCAGCCAGGCGTACGGAGCCGCCGGCCGCGCCGCAACGATGCTTACGAAGGATTCCGTTGCGGCCTCCGGCGCTATTTGCGAGGTCAATGAGAGCGCGTGCGTAGCGTGCGGCGGATGCATCTCCGTTTGTACGTATGACGCTATAGACTTTCACGAGACGCCAACCGGCAAGAAGGCGAGGGTGAATCCTATCCTCTGTAAAGGAGACGGCCTGTGCAGCTCGAGGTGTCCCACG
>JACPFE010000307.1 GCA_016183145.1 Deltaproteobacteria bacterium
GCTTCGTAGGGCGGAACCCTCCGAAGCGCACCCTCCTTCGCCAAGGCTACGGAGGGTACCCACCTCGCATTCATCCACGGGTTTACACCCGTGGCCTTCTGCGAAGGAGGGTAAATGACATGCAGGTAGTCACCGCCCAAGTTACGGCCGAGCAGTTCGTAGACATCATCCAATCCACGCTGACTTCGGATTTTCAGATAGCGGCCCGCCAACAACTCATAAAAATCCTGCCTCGTATAGCCATGGCGAAACGTCGAAGAGGCGAAGACCACATCCACGGAAACATTCTAGCAACAGCTATACAGGGCCGCAAACCTAATATGTGCGCACGGATTAAAGCCGACGCATGAAGCGTGAAGCCGATTCCTCGTTCAGCTTGCCATGTTTTCGCAATTGCGAAAACACGGAACGATGACGCTAACGAAGAAGAGGGGAGAGGGGGGTCAAATCTTTTGTTGAGAGGAGTGAGAGGAGGGAGTGAGAGGGGGGTCAAATCTTTTGTTGCAAGTTGTTGGCATTTGTTTCAACCCTCCTTCACATGTCTTGCCCCGGATGAATACAGTTTGTCGGACAGTCTACGAGGTCAGGACGCTGGACCGTCAACAAATGATTTGACCCCTTCCTCAACGGAGTCGAAGTTATTAAGATTCCTCAGCTTATAACCGAGGGGCGTTCAGTTTTGCGGTGCGTCACGGGAAATGATATAAAACCGCTTACTAACCTGTCGGAGGCAAGCGATATGGCAAAGAGCGTTACCGTCTACACCCAGCCCGGCTGAGGCCCATGCCACAGAGAGGTAGAGTTTCTATCTCAAAAAGGCGTTCAGTTCGTTGAGAAAAACGTGCGCGCCGACCAGGCGGCGTTAAAAGAACTAATCGACCTGGGTTATCAAAGCACGCCGGTGACGCTCATCGACGGCGAAGCGATCATCGGGTTCGACCAGCAAAAACTTATGCAGATTCTCGGCTTATGAGTTTTGGGTCTTCAGACTTTTGTGTGAAACAGGGCTCGGAAATTGCACCGCCGAGGCGCAGAGAGCACAGAGCAAAGAGTTTTTGATCAAAAAATTCTCCGAACTCTGCGAACTCCGTGCCTCTGTGGTGATTTCTTCTTCACAGGAAACCCGGAATAACCTTAGTTTTAGATCCTCAGGCTTCCATGGAGCTCACCATAGAGGCGCTGGACCTGAGAAAACATTCCAAGAAGGACACGATCTTCCATCCTCCATCTTCTATCCTCGGTTCTTACCCACCTCCTGCCGCCATCCGGAGGAGTTTAGCATTTTGCCGGTGATCCCCTTGGCTTCGTCCGCAGCGAGATAGACGAAAACTTCGGTCACCGATTCCGGTTTGCTACCGGAGTAGCCGGTCAACTTTGTTGCCACCACGCCGGGCTCTACGGTGTTCGCCCTGATGTTGTAGGATCTCACTTCGGCGGCGAGCGTCTGCGTAAATCCCTCCAAGCCCCACTTCGAAGTCGCATAGGCGATGAAGTTGGCGTAGGCGCCGCGGCCGATAATCGATGAGACATTGATGATCGAGCCGCTTCGCTGTTTCATCATCAGCGGCAGCACGGCCTGGGTCACGAGAAAAGGTCCGCGTAAGTTGACCGCGATGGTGTAGTCCCACTTCTTGATGTCTAACTCGGTGATCGAAGCGGGGCGGGTCATGACGCCGGCGTTGTTGACAAGAATATCGATACGCCCGAATTCATCGCCTGCCGCCGCGACGAATTCTTTCACCGACGCTTCGACCGAAACGTCGCAGGTCCAGCCCTTGCACTCGGCTCTGAGAGCGCCAATCTCTTGAGCCGCCTGCTCAACTTCTGATCCCGTCCGCGCGCAGATCGCAACCTTTGCGCCCTCACGCGCGTAAGCCATCGCGACGGCCTTGCCGATGCCCCTGCTGCCGCCGGTGATCAAGGCAACTTTGTCTTGGAGTTTCATGACAGAAGCTTGAACTGGGCGAAGCTCGTCAACCGTGAGACCGACACTTCACCCCTATCCCGGCCCTTCGGCAGGCTCTGGGCAGGCTCTTCCCCCGTCAAGAGACTGTGTCGTAATGAGAGAAAATCCCATAGATGTCATGCTGAGCGGAGCGAAGCATCTCGCATTTTCTTTCACTTACGAAGACGAGATCCTTCGGCTATCGCCTCAGGATGACATTGCGATACAGTCTCCAAAGGGGGAAGGAATCGTCCCGGAGGCGTGACCTCGCATCTTCATATCTCGTCGTGCGCCAAGGCGGGAAGTTTCGAGTATTTTGGAGTCCGACCATGGGGACCTGACGACTACTGCAAAACCGCCTTTATAAACCCACTCTGCTCAAGTTCTCTGATCAGCCTGCCGTCGGCAAACTCCTCCGGCTTCGCCCCCTTCGCTTTGGGATTTTGTTTCTCCAGCTCTTGAATCAAGGTCGCGACGCCGGCAATCGAAGGATGGGGAGGAATCGCGAAATTCGACTTGATCGTTGTCTCGTAACTCTCTTCGAGAATTTCTCTATCGTCGGTGCGGAAATATTTGCCAATGACCTTCAAGGCGAAGTTTTTGTCCTTTTGGCCGCGGGCGGCCGCTTCGACGTAAGCCCTGAGAAAACGCCGAACGATATCTTCGTTGCTGCGCAAAAATTTCCGCGTCGTCACCACGCCGTTGATATGATACTCGGCGTCCATCTTGGTCAGGTCGAAAAGCAGTTTAAATTTCAGTTTGCGCGCCTGCAGCGTTCCCGGCGGAGTCAGCGCCGCGGCGGTGATCTTGCCCGCAGCCATCGCCGAGAGACCTTCGGCCGGACCGCCGGTTTGGACCATCGTGATATCTCTGTCGGGCTCGATGCCGTGCGCCCGCAAAGCGATCCGCGAGGCGAGATCCGAGAGCGTGCCGAAGCGGGTGACGCCGAAGACTTTGCCTTTAAGATCTTCCATCCCGTTGATGCCCGGCACGGCGTAAACCCAGAAGAGTAATTTCTTGACGATGGTGGCGATGATCACCGTATCGGCGCCGGCAAGGTTAGCTTGAATCGACGCCGCGCCGCCGAGCTGAATGACCGGCAGCTCGCCTGAGAGCATCGCCTGGAGCGCCAGCGAGC
The DNA here is from genome assembly GCA_016183145.1 of Deltaproteobacteria bacterium. GTDB lineage: Bacteria > Desulfobacterota > Binatia > UBA9968 > UBA9968 > JACPFE01. The sequence continues at coordinate 3,084 of JACPFE010000307.1, forward strand.
TGCCCGGGATGCTGATGGCTTCGACGTTGAGGCCATGCTTGTCGTAAAAGTTGCCGTCCTTGGCGAGCCAAAGCGCCATCTGCGTCGCCGACGCCGAGCCGCCGCCGACGCGGAGTCTATCCGCTCGTTTTTCCTGAGCCGAGAGCGCGGAGAGAGACAACATCGAAAGCGAGCAACCCAACCAAACCGCCAGACCTATTTTCCTCATCTTGACGCCTTTCTCTTCTGAGCTTTCAGGGCGATGGTAGTGGTACGGCGGCCAGGATGTCAAGTAGGGGTGACCCCTGTGGTCGCCCGAAAGCAAGGCACGGGGCCCTGCCCTCCGAACGGGCAACCACATAGGGTTGCCCCTACAATTTTTGGCGAAACTAAACCACTCCGCAGTCTTGAGCCGCGAGACGCTAGGCGATAGAAGGGAAA
>JACPFE010000058.1:0-956 GCA_016183145.1 Deltaproteobacteria bacterium
CCGCCGGCCACACCCAATTCGTCGACACCGTATGGAACCTTTTGCACCGACACGTACGATACAATCGGCGGCGCACCAACCACCAACGCGGCTGGGAGATGTGTTCCCCTCGCTTGCGCTTTCTTCCAGTGGAGATAGATGTCCTGGCCCAAGCCGGAGGGGAACACGCCGACGCGGCGGCGCGCTTTGATCTGGCCGCGATAGTTACCGATGTTCTGTATGCCCGTTTCCGGGTCCGCGGTAATCCAGTGCGAGCAAGTCGTGTACGGCCCGTTGTCGAAGCCCGGCGTGGAGATCGGCACGGGAAACTTATCCAGGCCGAAACCTTCCTTGTCGAGCTCGTCGCCGATGTGAACCACATCCTGACATTTGGCGTTGCTGACTGCGACCGGAGCGATCGGCTCGGAAAGAGCCTTCTTCCACATCGCGTCCATCTCCTCGGCGGTTTTGCAGCCCATGCCGAGATAGTAGATCCCTGGATTGCCCGCCAACGCGCCAACGACGACCGGCATATTATAGCGCCGCCCCTTGGCGTCGGTGACGTTTTCAAAAAGCCATGCCTTGCGATCCTCTTCCGTCAGGCCGCGGTACTGCCAGCGCACCAATGGGTGAAGCTCCGTATCTTTGTTGATGAGCCGGGTGACGCGGCGCAAGAGACCGTTAGCTTCCAGTTTTTTCAAGTGCTCGTGTAAATCGGTGTAGGCCATAGTTCGCTCTCTCCTTTAGAAATCTTGTTCGCGTCGGTGTTCGCGACGGCGCCCGACGGTCGCCACTGCACTCTTGGATCGCGTTCACAGTCTGATTATCAGGACCTCAAGCAGTTAGCCATTTTACTTGGGTCGGGGTGGGTGATCATTGGAAAAATATAGGCGCTAAATGAATCTGTCAACCTGGCTCGCAATCCGCGTCAAAAAAAACTTTCCCCTACCCGGCGCGCTCTGTCGTCGTAAAATCGC
>JACPFE010000058.1:998-13122 GCA_016183145.1 Deltaproteobacteria bacterium
AAATTCGGAGCCCCTCCCACGTCATTCCCGCGAAAGCGGGAATCCAGCTGGGGACTGGCTACTTTTTCGTCTGCGAAAAAGTTGCCTGTCCCCTTTCCGGGAACTGGATTCCGGCTCTCCCCCCGCTTTCGCGGGGGTCGGCCGGAATGACATTTGAATTATGTTACGAACGTCTGAAACACCAAATAGGTGCTTTACCAGTCATGTTGCGGCTTATCCATAGATCGGCATTGCGCCCAGACTGACGCCCCCTTCAAATCTGCTTCATTCCCGGATAGGTCGATCGTGCAATTCGCAAACAGCTCACGTTCTGTCTTCTCCGAACGTTACTTGTCCTGGTTCTTGGCGGCCCTGTGTTGCTGGGTAATTTTTCAAAACCTCGGCGCTGCTCATCTCTTCGAGCCGGATGAAGGCCGCAATGCCGAACGGGCGAGAGAGCTTCTCGTGCTCAACAACTGGGCGATCCCCCATGAAAATTTCCTGCCCGCGTTGGACAAGACGATCTTTCTCTACTGGCTGATCGCGATCGCCTACAAATTGTTCGGAGTGTCGGAATGGTCGGCGCGCCTGCCGTCCGCTCTGGCCGCGCTCGGCTGCCTTTTACTGGTCTACAAATTCGCCCGCGACCGATGGGGAAATTGGGTTGCCCTGTGGAGCACCTTGATCCTGCTGACGAACATTCAGTTCTTTTTTTATTCTCGGCTCGTCATCTTCGACATGACCTTGACCTTTCTCACGACGCTCGCGCTGATCGAATACAGCCAGGCGCTGGATACCGGCGATCCACACTCTCGACCACGCCACATCGTGTTGATGTCCGCCGCCATGGGTCTGGCGACCCTGGCCAAAGGCCCGATCGGCGCCCTGCTGCCGGCGATGGTCATCTTTTTCCATCTGCTCTTACTTCGAAGATGGTCCTTCCTGGCATGGAGGAATTTGCTGCTCGGGGGAATCGTTTTCAGCGCCATCGTTGCGCCCTGGGCCGGATGGACGGAAACGAAACATCCGGGATACTTGCGCTACTTTTTTTGGGAGGAGAACGTACTGCGCTTTCTTACGCCGCATTTTCAACGCGGCGAACCCTGGTACTATTTCATCATCGTCCTGGCTTGCGGATTTTTTCCCTGGAGTCTGCTGCTTCCGTCCACGATCAAAAATACCTGGACCAAATCCCTGGCCAAGGATAACCTGTTCTTGATTCTCTGGAGCGTCGTTCCGTTTCTGTTTTTCTCAGCCTCCAATTCCAAGCTGCCCCACTACATTCTGCCGATATTTCCCGCGCTTTCCATCATGACCGGGCGGTACATTAACGCGATCAGCGCGGATCCCGGCGCCACTCGCCGTTGGGTCTTGTGCCTGCCCTGGTTGGCGCTGCTTTTGATCGTTACCTACCTGATCATCGGCGTCTATCAGCCAGCCCTGCTCCACCATGAGATCCGGGAAACCGTCACGCAGATGTCAGTGTTGCAGCAAACCGCAAATATCGCCCTCATATTGGTTTCTGCCTGGTTCGCCTTCAGCGCCTTAAAAGGCAGGTGGCAGTGGCAAGAACAGCTCGTCGTTTACCTTCGTCACTGCTTGGGCTTGGTGTTATTGTTGTTTTGCGTCGCGCAAATGTTCGCGGCCGCTTCGCAAACGCGTTCGGCGAAAACGCTGGCAGAGCGCGCAAGTCCGTTCATTCGACCGCAAGATCAGTTGGTCTTATATGACGCCTATTTGAATGGATTGCCTTTTTATCTCCGCGTCGAGCGGCCGATCTGGGTGATCTGGTCGGGGCGAAGCAAAATCATCATGCAAAACATTTACGTCGCCCAGAAACAACCCACGCCGGCGCTGGGTTTCGGGCCGGTGCTTTTCACTTTCGAGGAATTCGCCAAGGAATGGAAAGAAGCCAAGCAGCCGTTGCTGGTCTTTCTAAAGCAGCGCCAGCTTTCTCGGTTGCTGCGACAAGGCGGGGATACTCCGCGAGAGCTGGCCAGAGTCGGAGAGTTTGTCCTGGTAAGCCATCGGTGACGGCCCTGCGGCTGAGACGCGAAGGTCTTTCCCGGAAAATCTAGCCAAAAGCCTTTGAAATTCGGAAACGAAGAAAAGATCGGAAAAACCATGTCTCCCGCAAAGCATGTCCTGAGCGAAGTCGAAGGGACGCAAAGGCGCAAAGGAAGAACGAATTGTCATTTCGACCGAAGGGAGAAATCTTTCTTAGATCCCTCGCATTTGCTCGGGATGACAGGCCTTGGGCCTGTCACTTTGCGCCTTAGCGCCTTGGCGGGATAAATTTTCCTGGAGTCGTTCTGTTCAACATTTCCAAGGTCAGCAACTAATACAGGCTGCGGAAAAAGCCGCTGTCTTCAAATTTCTTACACAGACTCATATCCACGAGGTCTTCCGCTTTCACCTGCGCCGCCTTGGGATTGAGCCCATGCTGGGCCATCAGTTTGACTACCGATACCATGCCTTCCATCGACGGACAGGGCCGGCGCGGCATGGCCGCGATCAGATTCTGATAGGCATTCTCGGCCTTATCGAGCGGCAGGCGCAGATTGCGCCCCAAGCTTCTGACGACAATCTCCTTGTTGGCCGGCTTGAGCGCGAAGGCGACACCTTCGACCGTCGCCCGCGCGATGTTTTCGACCAACTGGGGATTGCCCTTTATCAAACTGCGCGCCACGACGACGCCGGACGACTGAAACGGAACATTTTCCTTGCCGAGATCCACCAGCACGCGGTAGCCTTCGCTGACCACCACCTGGCCGAACTCGGGAGACAGGGTCGTCGCCTCGACGGCGCCGGAGCGCAACGATCCCATGCGCTCGGGAACCCCTCCCACGCCCAGAAGGACGATATTGTCCCGGCGCGGCACCAAGCCTAGATGATCGAGGGCGACGTAAGCCGCCATCGAAGCGGAACCGGCCGGTGTGCCGATGGCGACTTTCTTGCCCTTCAAATCCTCGCCGCTCTTGATCGACGGCCTGGCCACGAACAGATAGTCGAGCCGGTGCTCAAGGCCCAAGATCATCGCGAAATCGGCGCCCCCAGTGTTGGCATTCAACACATGCGTGCCGCCGACCAGACCGACCGGCACCTGCCCGGCGAGCATCGCCTGCATCGCCCGCCCGGCGATAATAAATACCAGGTCGACATCCAAGCCGTATTTGCGGAAGATCCCCTGTTCCTTGGCGATCCACAGCGGCTCGACGTTGTTGCTGATCGCGCCATGGGCGATCAAAACCTTGGTCGGCTCGGCGGCGCGCAACGTGGCTTGGCCCGCTCCGATCAAACAAGCAGTCAAAAAAATTATCCGGACTCTGTTTCTCATCTCAAGCCTCGCGCCTCTCGCCTACCTACCTGATCACCTTATCCGCCCGCGTTCCGATTTTGGTCTGCGGGGCCGCTTGTCGGACCCGTGTAGGGGCCGACCTGCGTGTCGGCCCTCCGAACGGGCGGACACTACGACTTCCACCCATGCACGGACACGTCCACCGGCGTGCCCACCGGGTCCCGAACGCCCATTTCGGCGAACCGCCCGTCTCTCGGTTTCTTGTAGGAGTCGCTTTTCGCTCCGACGGACGCCGCGGTCTTGAGCGTTGCGTCCATGTCTTCCACCTGAAAACCGAAGTGGTCGATCCCTTCCCGTCCGCCGCGCGCCGGCAAGATCGCCATGTTGATATAGCCGTCGGTAAGATAAATCGCGCGATGGCCGTCCTCGCGCACCGGCCCGCGCCACGCTTCGGTCATGCCGAAGGTTTCCTTATAAAAAGTTGCGGTTTTCTCCTGATCCTCCGCTTTGATCGCCAAATGTCTGATCTTCGCCATTGCAAAATCCTTTTCTATTGTTTGTAAAGTTTCTCGACGAACCCGCTCTTTTTTATCTCATCCAGAAAAGTCACATTGATGTAATGGCTCGGCGGCGGTGACTTGGGCGCGTTGATCTGTTCCAGTTCCGAACGCAATCCCTCTTCAGCCGGGTATGGCAAGGGCTTGAGCGAATCCTTGTAGTCGTCATACCACATGCCGAGATGCTCTTCGCTCTTTCTCGACGAACCCGCTCTTTTTTATCTCATCCAGAAAAGTCACATTGATGTAATGGCTCGGCGGCGGTGACTTGGGCGCGTTGATCTGTTCCAGTTCCGAACGCAATCCCTCTTCATCCGGGTAGGGCAAGGGTTTGAGCGAATCCTTGTAGTCGTCATACCACATGCCGAGATGCTCTTCGCTCAAGCCACGCATATATTTTTGCAGGATGCGAACCGTGCCGGCCTTGTTGGTTTTAAAGTAATGAATTGCCTCGACATAGGCCCTTATGAACCGCGCCACCGCGTCGCGGTCGCTTTTGATTTTGCGCTCGGTCGTGCCAAGCGGCGCATCCAAGCCGGTAAAGCCCATCTCCTTCGAGCTGCCGCCCTTGAAAGGCTTGGCCTTGCCGCGATAGAAGAGCAACGAGCTCGATTCCCCCAGCACTCCGACCTCGATTTTCCCCCCTTCCAACGCCTGAGCCACGTTCGTCGTTCCGCCCAACTGTAGAATCACCACTTCGGACTCTTTGATGCCGAACTTTCTTAGCCCCGCGCGCAAAAACGCATCGCCCGCCGAACCATACTGCGTGATGCCGATGGTCTTGCCTCTCAGTTCCTTAAAGCTCGTGATCGGCGAGTCCAACCGCAGCACCACCCGCTGGGAGACGAAGCCCGAAAGAGAGCTGAGGACCACCACGTCGGCTCCTTGCATGCGCGCGCGCAGAAACGCCGGCGCGCCCACCACCGCATAGTCGATGTCGCCCGCAAGCAGCGTCTGCACCGTGCGCGGGCTGCCGGGAATAAACACCACGTCTCCTGACAGCCCATGCTTGGCGAGCAGACCGGAGTCTCGGACGACCCAGAACAGTCCCTGGCCTGGATTGATCGCCACATGGGCGAGCGTCAGCTTTTGTGCCGACGTGAGGTTCGGCATGAATCCGATAAGGATAGTAGCCAATAAAATAATCTGCATAAGCGCTCGCCCTTATCGTTTACTGCGACGGCTGGTTCATGTCAATCGATCGGCATCAGAGCGCTCCAACGCGAATGCATTTTTCTTTGCAACCCCTGTGCAAAGCGACCGGAGCTTATGATACAAACAAGCGGTAGCAAACGGCTAGAAATCTTTTCAAATGACGCAGGAAGGCACCATGGCGAAGCGACGCTACAACGCGGCGGTCCAAAGAGTGAAGGGGTTTCTGGAAATGGCGTCCGGCCTTTACGAAACTTCCCTTTCGTACCAGACCAGAAGAGCGGCCGAGGGCGTGCTCCAGACCGATTCCCGGCTCGGTTATTACCTGAAACTCTCGCTATTACCGCGCGGCAAGCAGGGCGACTGCGTTTCGCTTTCATTCGCTGCGGATAGCTTTCGCGAGCTAAAACTGCTCGCCGAAGGAAAGGTGTCCGTCGCCTGGATCAATCCCTCGGCGTCGGTGACCCTCGCCTACCGCGGCACGGGGCCGCTGCCCGGGCGCATCCCACTACGCGCCATTGCGGTGTTTCCCTCCTGGGACGTCATGGGATTCGCCGTGCACGAATCTACCGGCATCACGTCTCTCACGCAAATCAAGAAGGAACGGTTTCCACTTCGCCTTTCCACCGGACCGGTGGGGAAGCGCGATTTGGTCGAGAGTCCGGTGACGTTCATGGTCCATGCGGCTCTGAAGGCTGCCGGTTTTACCGTCGAGGATCTGCGCAAGTGGGGCGGAAAGATTCAGGCGGTCTCACGCCCGAGCCATCCGGAGCGCCGGGCGGGCATCGAACATGGAACGATCAACGCGGTCTTTGACGAAGGCATCAAGAGCTGGGGCCAAACCGCGCTCGACTATGGTTTTCGTTATTTGCCGATCGACGGCCCAGTGCTGAAGGGGTTAAAGGCGATGGGATACCGCCCTGGGGTCGTGCCGCAATCGCACTTCAAAGGCATGGCGCGCGACGTGCCGACCATCGACTTCAGCGGCTGGCCCATGGTCGTCCGCGCCGACATGCCGAACGATGTCGCCTTCGCGCTCTGTGAGGCGCTCGAACTACGCCGCCGCACCATCCCCACCGACAATTTTAGACCCTTAAAGATAGCCGACCTCTGCGCCAACAGCGACGAGGCCCCCTATGACGTGCCGCTTCATCCGGGCGCACGCAAGTTTTATCGCGAGAGAGGGTACCTCAAGTAGATCCGAGCCAAAAGTATTTGAAATTCGAAAAGGAAGAAGAGATCGGAAAAACCATGTCTCCCGCAAAGGCGCAAAGGCGCCAAGGTGACGGGGCGAGGCCAGTCATCCCGAGCGAATGCGAGGGATGTGAAAGAGATTTCTCCCGGAGTTTACCCTGAGCCTGCCGAAGGGGTCGAAATGACACCGAGTGTCACTTTGCGCCTTGGCGTCAGGGTGCGTTTCGGACATGTCGCTTTCAAAGTCGCCGATACGGAGCGGAGCGTGCGCTGGTATGCCGATGCTTTCGGCGCGCGGAAGATCTATCACGCGGAGGCGCACGGCGAGCGGCCCGAGCTGATGTTCTTGGAATTCGCCAGAGGCCAGTTAATCGAATTATTCAGCGGCGGCAAGAATATCCTGCCCTCCCCTCCCGACCCGATCGGCTACCTCCACTTCTGCCTGCTGGTGGACGACCTTGATCAGGCCCTCGAACACTTGGCGACAATGAACGTAAAGCCCCAGCGCAAATTCATCGGCCGCGCCGAACAGCGCATCGCGTTTATAAACGACCCGGACGGCAACAGCATTGAGCTGATGCAGATTCCGCCGCAGTCGCCGATCTATCGCGATTGAGAGCAAACGATCCGAGGGCGGTTTGAACCATTTGCACAACTGCGTCAGACCCGAAACATATTGCACGGGGGAGTGCGGCAGCCCTCTGATCCACTTTACGGCGTGAAAAACGCGAAAGCCCGCACTTCGATGCTTTGCCGCGGTGGCGCGTTAGGGAGAGACGCGGGATCGACGAATGAGGTGTGCGGCGTGAACCGCGCCCGACCGTCTTTTTCCGAATCGTAAACCTTGAACACCAGGGCCTCCTCGCGCCGCATCTCGGGAAAATAGAACCAACGGTGGTTGGGGCTGTACTTGAGCCGGTAAGTTTGCCCCACGCGATGCGGGTAGCGCCGCTCCGCCACCAGATAATCCTCCATCGCAATGCTCTTGGCATCGGCAACCGCGAGGGGATTAGACTGGATCGGCTGATTGATCGCCCGCCACACCTGGATGATGGCGAAGCGGTGGGCGACCAATTTATCGGCTTCGTCCGGGAGAAATTCGCGTAACCGGTTCGGCCCGGACCATTCCGTGTAGTCGTTGTGCGCCGAGAGCACCGGCTCGCGGATGAGCTTCGCCTCGCGCTCCGATTCGTCGCCCGAGCGCAGCGTGTGATCGAAGATCGCCACGCGAGATGCCCCCGACGCGTTCTTGATCAACTGCTCGACTTCTGGGTAGTAAACCGTTTTTAATTGCTCGGCGTCGAAGAAGTCCGCAACCTTCGTCTTGTGCTCGACAAAGACAAACCCCTGCTCTTCGAGTGAAAGCCGGCCGGCAATCAAGCGGCCGTTGGCGACCGTCATCGGTTTCAGCTCATGGGTTCCGGTCTTGCGCCGGCGAATATTGTTCGGGCCGAAGGTTTCGTTGACGAGCTTCTCGCCGGTGTCTATCGTATAGGGGATTTCAGCGGTCACGGATTCGGCCATAAACAACGCCTCCATTTCTGCGCCGAGCGTATCACCAGGCTCGGTGTCATGGCAATGCGCCGAGCCCTCCGAGCCCTGACCTGATCCCCAGCCTCCACTCTTGCATTAGCCCCGTTATCTGCGACCATTGGTTAGTACCTCCGCCGCCCATTTGCCAACTCCAGGAAGGAGACTCCCATGAAACATGTTCACTGGTTCTTTATCGTTTGTTGGACACTCACTCCCACGTTGGGTCTGCGTGCGGCGCAGGACAGCGGTTCGGTGGAGACAACGGTGAAAACGGTGACCCTCGATCCCGAATCCAAAGTCCCGGTGGTGATCCTGGAGACCGTCGGCGACAAAAAACTTTTGCCCATCTGGATTGACCTGCCCGAAGCGCGGGCCATCGCTCTGGAGATCGAACGGATCGCCCCACCGCGTCCCCTGACCCATGATTTGATCCGCAACCTGCTCAGCAAACTGGGCGTCAAATTGCAGCGCGTAACCATCACCGATTTGCGTAACAACACCTACTTCGCCCTCTTAACGCTGGAGCGCAGCGGCCAATCGCTGGAGATCGATTCGCGTCCCAGTGACGCCATCGCCGTCGCCCTGAGAATGAAGGCGCCGATCTACGTCACGATGCAAGTATTGGCGAAAGCCAAACCCCTACTGGCGCCAAGCGGCGGCGGGGCGGCGGCGCGACAGAAATTGGGGCTGCAAACGCAAGATCTCACCGCCGAGCTGGCGGCTCTTCTTGATCTCTCATCTCAGCGGGGCGTTCTGGTCGCCGACGTGGCGCCGGGAAGCCCGGCGTCGAACACCGGCCTCCAGCGGGGCGACATCCTTATCAAAGCCAACGACAAAGCCCTTCAATCCACCGCCGACCTCGACGCGGTTCTTGAAGTGATTAAAGCTCCGGCGCAAATCCGTCTTGAAGTCTTAAGAAAGGGCAAGCCGATCGTCATCATGATCGATTCGCCATCCTAGCGCGAGCATGGTAGATCCCGATGAGACTTCCGTGGCGATTTCGCGCAGTGGCTCGAAGGCGATTGCGCGGTCATGACGATTTCCCGGGCGGGTTCGACTGAGACCCAGTAGTCAGAATGGCCCTTTTTCATCGCGCTGATTCAATGATCGTTAGTTAACCAGTCTGCGGCGCGCATCTGCCCTGTGGCCCTCTGCCAGGACCGGTTCAGGCTTGCGAAGAACAGTCCCGCCACGATGAACACGCCGACGAGAGACCACAACAGGGGCTCGTAGGTTGCCCAGCGGTCAAAGATCGCTCCGGCGATCACCGGACCGAGAACCCCTCCCCATGTGTAAAACAAAACCATATAGCCGCGAATCTTGGCGTAATGTTTCCTGCCGAACAAATCTCCGACCACCGCCCAGCCAAGCGGGAAAGTGGTCTCTACGAGAGCGAAGAACATCGTAAACAGACACAGAGACCAGAGCGAGCTACCGAGGATCAGAAGGAACATCGCGGCGGCCCCGGCGAATAAAATGACCGCTGTCAGGCGGGGCTTGTTCGCCTTGTCGGCAAACCAGCCCAGGATCAGCGTCGACGCCATGCCGAGAAATGCATAGACACTCAGCAACAAAGCCGCCTCCGATTGGCTGAGTCCCTTCCAAACCATCAGGGGCACGAAATGAACCGAGATCGCATGGTAGGAACCGTTGCGAATTGCCGCCGCCAGCACCGAGCCCCAGAACGCGAAGGAACGCAGCGCCTCGGCCACGGTGACATCGACTTCCGATCGGATCGCCTGCTCTTGGCCGTCTTTAACGGCTTGCGGTCTCGCCGGTTCATCGCCGTCGGGTAGGAGTCCCATGCTTTCCGGCGATCTGCGAACCGTCAGGCTGAGCGGTACGCCGATGGCGAGGAACAGAATACCCCCGATGGCGGCCCCCCAACGCCACCCCCAGGTTTGCACGATGACACTCAGGATCGGCGCCACCAGAACTCCCCCCAGCCCAAACGCCGCGCTGCTGATCGTGATCGCGCGGGCGCGATGGCGAATAAACCAGGTGTTGATCAACACCATGGGCGCATGCATGAATCCGCCGGCGTGGGCGAGAGAAATAACGCCGAGATAGACGATCAAGAAAAAAACGTAGCTGTTAACCTGGGAGAGCAGCAGGTAGCCGACCCCCATCAGCAAAACCGCCGCCAGCATGATCGGCCTTGGGTCGTGCCGGTCGAGCAGATGACCGACGATCGGTCCTTCGATGGCGCCTTCCGCACGCGCCAGCGAAAACGCCAGCGAGGTCGAAGTGCGGTTGAGGTTCAAATCCTGGCTGAGCGGCAAGAAAAACACCGTAAAGCCGAAACTATGAAGCCCAGCGCCGAGCACGCGCAGAGCACAAGTGGCGGCCACCATGTGCCAGCCGTAAAAAAGGCCGGTTAGTTTGTTGGGCAAGAGAAAGATCCTGTAGCAGTGGTTCGAAATTTACTAGGTTACGCTTTCATTTACCATGACGTGATGCTGAGCGAAAGCTAAGGATCATCCGCCGGCACCTTTTGTCGATGGCGGTTTCGGGACGATCGACGATGTCCGAGGCAAGCACGTCAGGATGGGAAGGTTGTCGGACTCTTCGAGGCTTTCGTCTCGGAGGCGAAAGATGTCGAAGCTGGGAAAAGACGCCGGCCCCTCTTAAACCCTTCATGATCTCTCAATCCGGATTTTATCTGCAAGTCCGAGGTCCTCAAGGATCTGCCGCAAGTCCGATTCGAAGCTGGCGACCGCTTTGCCATCCACTGAGACTGAAAAACTGATTTCCGCTTTCAATTCACTGCCTGATCTAAGTTTTGGAATTACTTTCGTCCCAAGGCGGTTCCACATTTCTGGAGGAATAGTTCCTCTAAGATGTAGCGTGACACTTTGGGGGGCGGGTTCAGGTGTAGGTTCGAAAATTGGTTCAGTTATGGTTGGCGCTTTCTCGTCCGGCTTTGGTTCAGGCTCGATTACTGGTTCGATGGTGGATCGAGCCTTGAGCGCTTTTGCCTTCGCTTTTGTTAAGAGAAAAACATTTGCTTCGAACGTTACTTCATCCGGCGACAACAGTTCCTCAAACCAGACTCGGTCGTAGGTTCCATCCGATCGGCTGCCAGAGGCGAGACCGAAATCTCCTTTGCCGACAAACTCAACGATTTTCGCCTTGAGCACGGCGTCGGGATCGAGCAATCGAGTGAGAGAGCCGTTAAGAAAACTCTGCCTAAGGCTGGAAAGGGGCCACGCTCCCGACTCCTTCAGAGCCGGTGGCCAGTTGCGGTCTAAATATCCAGCGCCGACCGACTCGTTGAGCAAAGCGCTGGACTTGAGCGCCTGGATCACGCGACCGCACAAAGTTTCTTGAGCGCTCGAATGCCCCGCACCAAGGTCCACGACCTTCAGCCCGTCAGCTTCTTTGGCGTCGGTTAAGACAATAAACCGATAACCGCCCCAGACCTCGTCCTTTGCCGCTTCCTCGGCGTCGCTCACTTTCGCCTGAATCTCTGCGCGTTCAGGGCGATCATAATCCGTACCCAACACTCCCTCCGCAATATCCCTTGAAACCTTCTTCCACGCCAACATCAATTCAACCTTGTCCCGCAACTCTCGTCCAGGTTTCTTAAAGCACCAGACAATCGATCCAGGATAGAGCCTGGGCGACTTTCCCCTGGTCTTCGACCACTCGACGATGCGCTCCCGAACCGGCCCTGTGCCCGTCCACTCAGTCTCCGGCTCCATCAAAGCCAGTGTCAGTCTCGGAGAATCCGCCACCGCTGCGCCATCCTCAGGAAAAGGTTCGATCGGTATAGTCGCGCCGCGCTCCCATTCCTTCTTCACTAAGCTCCGCGTCGTCGGTTTAGTTTCCGTCCGCTCGTCCAGAGACGCCCGCCGATCGCTGACGGCCTTACGAATCGTTGCCTTATGATGGATTTTGTAGCCGTCCGAGCCAACGCTGCTAATAAAGAACGCCTTCGCCTCCAGGGCGTAAGCAGCGTTATCGATGGATGTCGTATCTATTTCGGGTTCCCCCAAAGCGAATCGGATCTCAGGCAGATGCGCGACCTTGTCCACTTGCCCGCCCGACGACTCAAACAAAATGGTTGTCGCTACTCGTCGGTGAATGTCCTTGAGCGGTCCTTTGGTATCAGCGTCGAGCGCCTGCGCGTGCGAATGCTGGCTTGCGATGTCGGTCTCGATGGCGGAAATCAGCTTGGACTCCCCAAGTTGTCCAAGTACCACCGCTCGAAACTCCGGCACCTCGAGCGGAGCCGAACCCAGGGTAATCAACGGCTCCCGGCGCGCCCGTTCGTAACCTTCTCTGTAAGTCCACGACACCCACTGGGCAAGCATCGCCAGCGTTCCGCGCGTCTGCTGATACTGCTGCAACGCTTGCCATTTACGCTGGAAGACCGACAGCGTCGCTGGGTGAAACGGAAAACAAGTTT
>JACPFE010000059.1 GCA_016183145.1 Deltaproteobacteria bacterium
ACACGATTCACGCCGACGGCACGGTGCGCACACCGATCTGGCAACAGGGCGAAGCGATCACGCGCGATCAATACGAAGTCGTGCGCGATCCGTCCATGCGCGATCGTTACGGCACGCGTACGCTGGCGCGGGCCAAGCCGGAGACCAACTTCTGGTTTCGCATGGCGGCGTGGCCGGCGGCCTTCGAAGCCGGCATGATCGAGGCAAACCGGCGCCATTTTCCGGAGCAGGAATTCTCCGTCTACGGCCAGGGCCACTCCACCGGCGGGCCGTTTATCTGCATGTTGTCCCAACGCATTGCCAACATGGCCGGCGTTTGCGCCACGGAGCATTCGCCGTTCGGCTACCTCAGCATGGGGCGCGACGAATGGGGCGGCGACATGGGAAAGATCGCCGGCTACGAGAAAATCGAAAAGAAAGGTAAGGCGCGCACCGATCCGTTCAACGAACTTTACATCCGCACCTGGCGCGATCTCGCGCGCTACCAGGGACCCGAGGCCCTCGGCCAGGAGGGACCGAAGGCGCTGATGCGGCTACCCGCGATCATGGAAGACATTCTCGACGCTTGGCAAAACGTGAAGTCACGGCCGCAATTCAAAGCGGAATATATCGTCACCCACGCCATCAGCGGCTCCCTGGCCGAAGCGGCACGCGTGAGCGCCGCGCGGCTGAAAATGAACAAAGACGAGACCGAAGCGATAGTTCAGCGCTTCGTCGGCTACTCACGGGAACTTTCCGGGCCGAACGTGAAGCCCGTGCCGCCGTTTCTCTTCGAAATTTCCAAAGACAGCCGCGATCATAGCCCTGAGGTTTACGAAGCAGTCATCATGCCGGGATTTAGAAGAATGAATCCCGCTCCGAAGATCGCTTTGACCCGCTTCGGCGCCGGCGTCCATAGCTTTTGGAAGGCGGAAAAAGATTTGCCCGTGGGGATCGTTCCGTCGGTGTTAAAGAGCTGGAACGACGCGGTAACAGGTGGATACTTCACCGGATAGCCTCTCGTAGCCCGGTCTTTGATAGGCCGAAGTCAAGAAACAATATGTGTAGTCCGAGGAGTGAGCCTTGTAGTGAGCGGGCACCGGAACGTAAGGCTGCGCCGGCTTGTACGGCGCTTGGTAATAGACTTGCATTCCTTTCTTACTGTGCGCTCCGCCTCATAACTTTGCCGGCCTCTTCAAGGTACGGACCCATTGCCCGTGAACGGAGAGGATCGCTCCTCGGACAACTTACGGTGGACATTCCGGGCTAGGACGGAACGCGTTCCGAAATAGATCTGAACGCTCCTGCCACAATTGACGCTCGCCGATCTAACCGCTAGATTGGCCGCACCGACCGCGATTACCAGCAAGGACGCCATACCCGAGTGCCGGAATCTCCAGACAAGCCACCCGCCGACGATCATCCGGCAGCGCCCATTCGCCCTTGGTCTTCGTTTCTCATCCGCGACTATCGACTCATTTTCATCGCCATTGTTTGCGGCAGCACCGCGAACCATATGCGCAACGTGGCGAGCCTCTACCAGGTTTATCAGCTATCGGGCTCGTCGATTCAGCTTGGATTGGCGGGTTTTTTCCAGGCTCTTCCCTTCATTTTTTTCGGTCTATTCGGCGGCGTGCTCGCCGACACTTGCAATCGCAAAAAGTTGATCATCTCCACCCATACATTGAACGTACTACCTGGTTTGGCTCTCGGAATTTTGACGATCACCGGGCAGATAACGGTATGGCACATCAATGCGCTGAATGTCGTGGCTTCTTCGTTGCAGGTGCTCGGCGGTCCGGCGCGCCAGGCAATCATACCTAGTCTGATACCGCAATCGCACCTGTTAAACGCCGTGACTTTATCGACGCTCATGATGCAAGGGACGCAACTGACCGCGCCGGTCATCGCCGGCTTTTTGATCGACTTCTTCGGCGTTCAAGCTTCGTATTTTACTGATGCCGCGTTGCTGCTGCCTTCGATAGTTTCCGTTTTGCTCCTGAGCGCGTCCGGGCAACCGCAAGGAGCCCGCAGGCGGATCAGTTGGCGCAGTCTCATCGAAGGCTTCGAGTTCCTCTGGCATACCCCCATTATCCTTTCCCTTTTCCTGCTCGACTTCGTTGCCGTCTTGTTCGGCTTCTTCCGTCCAATCCTGCCGATCTTCGCCGATACCGTATTCCAGGTCGGCGCCCGCGGGTTGGGCGCACTATACGCCGCGCCGGCGGTCGGAGCGCTGATCGGCTCGGGGCTGCTTCTGGCCGTAGGCGAGGTCAAGCGCAAAGGGGTGTTGTCCATCGTCGCGACGCTGCTCTTCGCGCTCAGCCTGGGATTTCTTGGGCTTTCGCGCTTGTTTTGGATGGGACTCATTGCCGTGGGCGCGCTAGGATTCAGCGACGCCCTCGGTGTGGTAATGCGCCGCACGGTGGTTCAAATTCTGGCGCCGGACGACATGCGCGGGCGGGCGACGAGCTTTCTAACCGTGTTCGCGCAGACAACCAACGCCATCGGCGCGGTGATCGCCGGCGCCGGAGCTGCCTTGCTCGGCGCGCCCAATGCCGCGCTGGCCGGTTGCGTCTTGTGTTGCGTCATGGTCCTGGGGGTGTGCTGGGCGATCCCGCAACTGTGGAAATATCGCTCGGAATAGTTCAGGGTTCCGGGTTCAAAGTTTCGAATCTACACCTTGAACATTGAACCTTGAACTCGGAACCAATCTCACCACGCTGTTAAGAACCCGTACGGCCGCGCTAGGAGTTCTCCAGCAGCGCGACCGTTTCCACCTGGTCTGTCTGCGGAAACATATCGAACGGCTGGACTTGCCGCAGGTAATATCCGGCGTGGCTCATCCGCTCTAGATCCCGCGCCAGGCTCTTTGGTTCACAGGAAACGTAGACGATCTTCGGCGCGCCTGTTGCCAGGATGGCCTCCATGGCGGCCGGTTGAACTCCCTTGCGCGGCGGATTGACAACCATCAAGTCGAGCCGCGGCAGGTTCTGTCTGATCTGCGCCACGGTTTCGGACACGTCCCCGGCAATGAAGCGGCAGTTTCCGCGTCCGTTACGACGGGCATTTTGCTTGGCGGTGGTAATCGATAACGTACTGTCATCGACGGCCCATACCTGGCGCGCCGCGGCGGCAAGATAGAGCGAAATCGGACCGACCCCGCAGTAGAGATCCATGACGGTTTCTCCGCCCTTCAACGCGACCATTTCGCAAACCCGCTCATAGAGCTTGCGCGCGGTAAAGGGATTCGCCTGGGAGAACACTCCCGCCGGAAACACCAGCTTCAAATCGCCGATCCGCTCCATGATCGTGTCGCGGCCAGCGAGAGTGCGGAAACTGTTTCCCCAAATAACGTTGCCGCGCTGCTCGTTGACGTTCTGGATGACCCCGGTGACAAACGAGAAGCGGCGCCGCAGGGCGCTCCCCAATACATCTCCCTGGGGAAGGGAGCCATGCCGCGTGACGAGCGTCACACTCAATTCGCGGCGCGCGAAACTGTAACGCAAGTCGAGATAGCGCAAATCACCGCTATCGTCCCGCTCGTCGTAAGGCGCGATGCCGAGCTCTTGGACTTTTTTCTTGAGATAATGAACCACCTCATTGACCGGTCGCGGATGGACCGGACAGGATGAGATATCAATGACCCGGTGGCTTTGCGGCGCATATAGTCCGGCAACCACCTCGCCCCGGTTACGCCGCACCGCGAGCTTAACCCGCCCGCGGTAACCCAACCGGTGCGACGAAGGAACCACGGGCGGAATCTCAATGCGCACAAGCGATGGAAAAGTGGCGAACGCCTGGGCAAGCAGCCGACGCTTGCGCGCCAACTGCTCCGGATAAGGCAAACTAATGAAAGGACAACCGATGCAGTGGGGATAATGAGGACAGGGCGGGACGTAATCACTCTCGCTCCCCGCTGAGCGGAATGGGCGTTGATCTCGGCCATCGTGCGCCGCTAACTTATTCTTATGTGACACGTCGCCCATGAGCCGGACGCCTACTCGCCGATAATTTTAACCAGCACCCGTTTGCGCCGCCGGCCGTCGAACTCGCCGTAGAAAATCTGCTCCCACGGGCCGAAATCGAGCTTGCCGTCGGTGATGGCGACGACGACTTCGCGCCCCATGACCTGCCGCTTCATGTGTGCGTCGGCGTTGTCCTCGCCGGTATCGTTGTGGCGGTACTGTTTGATCGGCTCGTGCGGCGCGAGCTTTTCCAGCCAAACGCCGTAGTCGTGATGCAGGCCGGACTCGTCGTCATTGATGAAAACCGACGCAGTGATATGCATCGCGTTGACCAGCACGATGCCTTCACGCACGCCGCTCTCGCGAAGACACTCCTGCACCTGCGGCGTGATGTTGACGAATGCGACCCGCGTCGGCGTATTAAACCACAACTCCTTGCGGTGACTCTTCATCGCCTTGCTCCCCTGCCGTTTGATCTCTCCAGCAAGAATTTATACAGATAATAAACGGCAATGTCAGCCACAGCGGAAGAATGGGGACAGTCCGGACTGTCCCCGTTCCCTACGGCTTGAACGCTTTGAACAATTCCTCGGAGGGATAATGAGCGACGAAGTCCGCTTTATCGACACCACGTTGCGCGACGGCAACCAGAGCCTATGGGCCCTCAACATGAGGGTGGGCGCCATGTTGCCCTCCGCCCCGCACATCGACCAAGCGGGCTTTGAGTCCATGGAATTCTTCCTCGGCGTCATGTTCAAGAAGTACGTGCGCGAGCACAAGGAAAACCCCTGGTACTGGCTCAAGGAAGGAACCAAGCGCATCAAGAAAACCCGCCTGCGCTATCACGGCGGCATGCACAGCGCCTTTGAAAAGACGCCCCACGCCCTCTTGAAGCTGCTCGTCGAGCGGCTGGTCTCCTACGGGATCACACTCACCCGCACGTCGAATTGCTGGAACGATTACACCGCGTTCAAAGAAGAGATCGACGATCTCAAGAAAAACGGCATGGACCCGGTGGCCAATCTGATCTACTCGGTTTCGCCGCGCCACACCGACGAATATTACGCGCAAAAGGCGAAGGAGGCGGCAGCCGCAAAGCCGTGGCGGATCTGCTTCAAAGACGTCGGCGGCTTGCTGACGCCCGAACGGGCGCGCACGCTGATCCCGGTTATTTTGAAAAGCGCGGGCGACATCCCGGTGGAATTTCACGCCCACTGCAACAGCGGTCAGGCGCCGCTCAACTACCTCGAAGGCGTCAAGCTCGGCATGCGCATCCTTCACACGGCTATACCTCCGCTCGCCAACGGGTCGTCCCAGCCATCGGTCTTCAACATCGCTAATAATCTAAGAGCGCTGGGCTATACACCCGCCGTGGACTTAAAGCCGCTCGAGGCCGTCGAGAAGCATTTTACCCAGGTCGCCAAAAAGGACGGCCTGCCCATCGGCAGGCCAATGGAATACGACGAGTTTCTCTACCAGCATCAAGTCCCGGGCGGGATGATCTCCAACATGCGCCATCAGCTCAAAATCGTCGGCATGGAACACAAGATGGAGGCCGCGCTGGAGGAATCCGGCCGGGTGCGCCGGGAATTCGGCTACCCGATCATGGTCACACCTCTGTCGCAGTACGTCGGCACCCAGGCCGCCATCAACGTCATCGTCGGCGAACGCTATAAAGAAGTGCCCGATCAGGTGATTCAATACGCGTTGGGAATCTGGGGCAAGGAAGGAGCGGATCTCATGGACCCAGACGTGAAAGATAAGATTTTAAGCCGCCCACGTGCCAAAGAATGGGTGCATTGGGAACAGCCGCAGCCGTCTCTGTACGAAATTCGTCAAAAGTACGGCGCCAACGTATCAGACGAAGAGCTGATCATGCGCTATTTCGCCGGCGATGACTACGTCGACGCGCTTCCCGACGGCGGCAAACCCCGCGAATATCTCGACGGAGCGCAGCCATTGGTCAAATTAATCGAACGGCTGAGCAAGCGCAAAGATCCGCATCACGTCTACATCAAGCGGCCGGAGTTCTCGATCACGATGAAGAGAAACGGGAATTCGTAAAGCCCACCGCCCCTACGGAGTCCGGGATTAACTCGAAACCAGAAACCTGAAACCCGAAAACCCGGCCGCAGAGCGGCCGCCTACGGCTCATCTCCGTCACTGGCCGCGCCCGGCGGCAAATGACTGATGTCACCCCAGGTCTGAAGCAGCCAGTGGCCCTCCTCGTAAACGAACACGTTCAGCCCCGCGTTGACGAATTCGAAACGGCGCGGCGCCTGGAACGGAATTGAAAAGATATGTCGGAAAAGTCCACTCAACACACCGCCGTGGGTCACCACCGCAATCGTCTCGCCAGCATGCTTCTCGGCGACATCTTTCAAGCAGGCAACGTTGCGCGCGATTTGCTGGTGCACGCTCTCCCCTCCCGGTATCACGTAGTCCGGACCCAGGGTTCGATGCAGTCGATACTCTTCAGGATATCGCTCCTTGATCTCTTCGGCGCTGAGCCCCTGAAAAATGCCGAGGTGACGCTCCCGTAAGCGCGCATCGGTAACGATGTTATGACCGGTCGCCTGGGAGATCATCTGCGCCGTTTGCACCGCGCGTCCCAAATCGCTGCTGTAAAGGACGGTGAATTTTTCCCGCGCCAGCCTCTCGCCCAATGCTTCGGCCTGCGCCAGCCCTTTTTCGGTCAGCGGGCTGTCGAGATGCCCCTGGCGGACGCCCTTGATGTTCCACTGCGTCTCCCCGTGGCGGACGATGATAACCTGAGTGCGGTCCATGGGATTCAACCGTTACGCTCTTTGCTTCCTCGCAAGGCAAATGCAGCCGCAATAATACGCGGCATCACTCCCACTCGATGGTCGCCGGCGGCTTGGGAGAAATATCGAATAGGACGCGGTTGACACCGCGCACTTCATTGCTGATGCGGTTGGAGATCCTGGCGAGGAGATCCGCCGGGAGCGCAACCCAATTGGCGGTCATGCCGTCCTCGCTCTCCACGACGCGCAGAGCGACGGCGTTTTCGTAACTGCGCTCGTCGCCCATCACGCCCACGGTTTTGATCGGTAGCAGCACGGCGAAGGATTGCCAGACCTTCTCGTAAAGCCCGGCGGCGCGGATCTCATCGAGCACGATCACGTCCGCTTCGCGCAGCACATTGAGCCGCTCTTCGGTTACATCGCCCAGGACGCGAATCGCCAATCCCGGCCCCGGAAACGGTTGGCGTTGAATCAATTCATTGGGCAGGCCGAGCTCCCGGCCAAGCTTTCGCACCTCGTCCTTGAACAGTTCGCGCAGTGGCTCGATGAGCTTGAATTTCATTGCCGTTGGCAGACCGCCGACGTTATGATGGGTTTTGATGGTCGCCGACGGTCCTTTGAAGGAAACCGATTCGATCACGTCGGGATAGAGGGTGCCCTGGGCGAGAAATGGAATTTCACCGAGTTTCTTTGCTTCTTCTTCAAACACCTCGATGAATTTATGCCCGATCCTTCGGCGCTTTTCTTCCGGATCTTTGACCCCTTTCAATGCCGCCAGGAAGCGCTCGCCGGCATCGACGTAACGAAAGCTCGAACCGAACCTCTCGGCGAAGAGCAGGCAAACTTGTTCCGCTTCATTCTTGCGCAGAAGCCCATTGTTGACGAATACGCAAACCAGCCGATCCTTGATGGCGCGGTGAATCAAAGTCGCGGCCACCGCCGAATCGACGCCGCCGCTAAGCGCGCACAGAACGCGCTCGCCGCCGACCTGTTCCTGGATGCGCCTCACCGAAATCTCCGAGAAGCGCTCCATCGTCCACTCCGCCCGGCAGCCGCAGATGCGAAAAATAAAATTGTCGAGAATCTCCTTACCGCGCGGCGTATGAACGACCTCGGGATGAAACTGCACGCCGAAAAGCCGGCGTCCTGGATCGGCAAAGGCGGCGATCGGCGAGTTGTCGCTCTTCGCCAGCACGCTCCAGCCCCTGGGCATGCTGGTCATCTTGTCGCCGTGGCTCATCCATACCCGCACCGGATCGTTGCGGAAAAATCCGTGAAACAGATCGGCGCTGTCTTCGATTCTCAACTCCGCGGGACCGTATTCGCGCCGTTCCGCCCTGGCGGCGGCGCCGCCAAAGGCGAGATTTACCATGCCCATGCCGTAGCAGATGCCCAGGAACGGCACCGCAAGCCGGAAAAGCTCCGGGACGACCCTTGGGGCGTCTTCTTGGTAGACGCTCGCCGGGCCGCCGGACAGAATGATACCTTCGGGTTTGAGCGCTGCGATCTTTTCCAGCGAAATATTGAAGGGATGGATTTCGCAGTAAACCTTCGCCTCGCGGATGCGACGCGCGATGAGCTGGGTATACTGAGAACCGAAATCGAGGACGAGAATCATTCTATTCTGTAATTGGGGGATTCCTTGGTGATGAACACGTCGTGGACATGTCCCTCTCTGAGCCCCGCGGCGGTGATTTGCATGAAGCGGGCCTTGGCGCGTAGCGCCGCGACGTCGCGGCAACCTAAGTAACCCATCCCGGCGCGCAGCCCACCGACCAGTTGATGAATGTTGAAGGAGAGCGACCCTTTGTAGGGCACCTGGCCTTCGATGCCTTCCGGCACGAGCTTCATCGGCTCTTCGATATCGGCTTGGCCATAGCGATCTTTGCTTCCCTGATTCATCGCGCCAATCGAGCCCATGCCGCGGTAAACTTTGTAAGTTCGCCCCTGGTAGAGAATCGTTTCCCCCGGGCTCTCTTCGGTGCCAGCGAACAAACTCCCGACCATCACCGAATTGGCCCCGGCAGCCAACGCCTTGGTGATATCGCCGGAGAACTTGATCCCGCCGTCGGCGATGATCGGCACGTTGTGGCGCGCCCCGGCCTTAGCGCAGCTACCGATCGCCGTGATTTGCGGAACTCCGACACCGGAGATGACCCGCGTCGTGCAGATCGAGCCCGGACCGACGCCTACCTTGACTGCGTTGACACCCGCCTGAATCAGCGCCGTTGCCCCTTCTTCCGTCGCCACGTTGCCGGCGGCCAGATCGAGGTCGGGATAACGGTGGCGAATCTGTCGGACGACATCGATGACGTTTTTCGAATGGCCGTGGGCGGTGTCGACGGTCACGAGGTCGGCACCCGCCCGGACCAACGCTTCGACCCGCTCTTCCCAATCGGATCCGACGCCGACCGCCGCGCCCACGCGCAGCCGACCCCGGTCGTCTTTACAGGCATTGGGGTACTGTATTTTCTTCTCGATGTCCTTGACCGTAATCAGGCCCTTCAGTTGAAATTCATCGTCGACAACCAAGAGCTTTTCAATGCGATGTTGATGCAAGATCTCCTTGGCGTCGTCGAGATCGACGCCCGGTTTCACCGTGACTAATTTATCCTTGGTCATGACTGCCGAGACCGGGCGGTCGAGTTCTTTTTCAAAACGCAGATCGCGGTTGGTCAATATCCCGACCAGCTTGCCGTTCTTGGTCACGGGCAGACCGGAGATGCGAAATTTCCGCATGATCTCGCGGGCTTCATAGATTTTTTGCTCCGGCGCCACCGTGATCGGTTCCGAAATCATCCCGCTCTCGAATTTCTTGACTTTCTCAACCTCTGCCGCTTGGGCGGAAACGGTGAGATTGCGATGAATCATCCCCAAGCCACCCTCTTGCGCCATGGCGATGGCGGTTTTTGCTTCCGTCACGGTATCCATGGCGGCGCTCACCAGCGGAATATTGAGCGCGATGCGCTCGGTCAAGCGCGTCTTGACGTCGATATCGCGGGGCAAAACCGCAGACTCCGCCGGGATTAATAGGACATCGTCGAAGGTTAAGCCAACCGGCAAGACTTCCTGTTCTAACACCTTTCACCTCCGGGCGAGGCTAAAAAAAAACCCAGACCGAGGCCTGGGTTTCGTGGAGCTTGGGAACTCAATAGCAAACATAAAATCTTATAGCAATAAATTTCTCCGATAACAAGATCGCCCATGAGTTGTGCTGGTCATTTCCATGTGTTACCTACAACCGTCAGCCATGCCGTTGTACGAATACGAATGCGCCAAGGGCCACCGCTTCGAGGCAATCCAAAGGGTCCGCGAAAAACCCTTGAGACGGTGCTCCGTTTGCTCGGCGACGGCCAAGCGCGCCATCTCCCAGCCCACGCTGCTCCACAACCGCGGCATTCATGTTTTCGACCGCGTCACCAAGGACGATGCCCTGCGCAGCCGTCCTTCCTCGCTCAAGTCGTTCAAGAAAGATAAATTTTAGCGGCTTTCAGTTTTCGGTGCGGCTAACTGCCGAGGCGCTGAGAGCGCCGAGTTGGAAAAATTCGAATTGCGAAATTTTTCTCCGCCCCGGCTGCGCAATTTGGCGGCAGCGCCGCGCGATGACGCTAGGGTAGTTTGATTGTATTCGAAGCGAGGGGGGTTTCGCGGGATTGAGGCGGGCGACGATGGAAGCTATGAAGGACGCGCACGATTAAATTACGACGTCCGTGGATGGCGTGGGCGCGCAACCTGATTATTTGATGGACCTTCGTTCTCCGACTGCGCGTTTTGATCGGCCCTGGGCCTAAAATCTTTCTTTTGAAGACCGTAAAGACGCATCTTACGCGTAAGCGTTCTGATACCCAGACCCAAATTTTTCGCGGTGAGAGCAATCTTTCCCTGGTATGAGCCTAGCTGTTGAATGAGGTATTGTTTTTCCTGCTCCATCAACCACTCGTTTAACGTGTTCGCCGACGGATCGGGGGCCCCGCGGTCTGCGGCCATGGGTGAGAGTATGGGTATCTCTATCTTCTCTATGACGGCTCCGGTAGTCATTACGACAGCCTTCTCAAGAATATTTTGAAGCTCCCGAATATTTCCCGGCCAGTGGTACTGCGTGAGCCGGCTCATCGGGCCCCGGGACATTCCGGTAATGCCCTTTTGAATCGCGACTCGATGGTGGCGCAGAAAGTCATCTACCAGGAGCGGGATATCTTCACGCCGGTCGCGGAGCGGGAGCAGACGGATCGGAATCACATTGATACGATAATAGAAATCACTACGCATCTTACCTTGAGAGATGAGAGCCTCCAAGGGAACATTGCTGGCAGCTATGACCCGCATATCGACCTGTATCGGGCGATCGCCGCCAAGCCGCTGGACCTTCTGGTCTTCAAGGACGCGGAGAAGCTTCGATTGCATGAGCAGAGACATGCTTTCGATTTCATCGAGGAACAGAGTGCCGCCGTGAGCCAGCTCAATTTTTCCCGCGCGCGCGCGCTCGGCGCCCGTAAAGGCTCCCTGTTCATATCCGAATAGTTCGCTTTCCAGAAGCGTATCAGGAAACCCGCCACAATTGATGGTTGCAAAGGGCCCATCCCGCCGTGGGCTATGATAGTGAATCGCGCTCGCGACCAACTCTTTCCCGGTTCCGGTTTCTCCCTCAACCAGCACCGTCATATCCGTCGGAGCGACCATGCGGATAGTCTCGAATACGCGGTGCATCTCCGGCGTCCTGCTCAGCATTCCGCCGAATTCGTCACCGCCCTTGAGCGTCCGGCGAAGTTGGCGAATCTCGATGAAAACCCGCGCCTTTTCCAGCGCCGCTTTTGTGGATTCTTGAATCGCCTCGGCGGCGAACGGTTTCACGATGAAATCACTCGCGCCCCTCTTGAGGACCTCGACAGCGCAATCAATGGCCGCGTGGCCCGTAATGACGATCACCGGGACATCGGGATAGTTTTTCTGTATCTCCACAGTCAGATCCACCCCGCTGATCCCCGGAAGCCGGACATCGGTAACCACCAAGTCAATGTCTCTTTTCTCAAGCCGCTCCAGCGCCGCCTCGCCCGAATGGGCGACCTCCACCGTGTAGCCACTGTAGGCGTACAGCCGCTGCAGTTGTTGACAGATGATCTCTTCGTCATCAACCACCAAAACATGAGGGGTTAATTGATCCATGCTAATGTCTATCCGAGATGCGAACGGAAAACCTGCGGACCGTTGCTCCTGATTGCTTCGCAATAAAGCGTATCTGTCGGTACCGGGGCGCTATTCGAGTCACCAACGAAAATTACGGCACGTCACTTGCCATTTTTCCGAGTGGGCCGAATTGCATTGGGCTTCTATATCGCCATCTGAAAGGGATAGCAAGTTATTCCAAACTCTCTAATAAGGCCCAAAATTTCCCCCTTATACAAAGAATTACCCAAAAAGCAATAACGCCTTCGCGGGGCTTTTTTTAGCTCCCGCATTGACAGAAATCATCTGAGCCTTACAGCGAAACGATATTAGATCTCGGAAAGCCCTTAAACGCGTTTCGGCAATCGACGATGACTTGGCTGTGAGCGGCAATCATCTGATAGTTGAAAGCCGAATGGTCTGTTAGAAGCACAACGCAGTCCATGGACTGAAGCATATCGGGATCGAGAGGCAGTGACTTGGTTTTCTCGCCATTGAGGCGGATCGTTGGCACGTGAGGATCGGAATAACAAACGGCAGCGCCCTTCTGGTGAAGACCGTAGAGGACTTCGAGCGCGGGCGATTCCCGGGTATCGCTAGTGTCGCGTTTATAAGCAACTCCGAGGCCGAGAATTTTTGAGCCCTTAAAGCTGCGTTGACGTTCATTCAACGCATCGGCCACGCGGCTGATCGTAAACAGAGGCATTTGGCTGTTGATCTGTGCGGCTAATTCGATGAACCGCGGCTCGCAACCATTCAACCTAGCTTTCCACGTTAGATAGTACGGGTCCACCGGTATGCAGTGTCCGCCTAAGCCCGGCCCAGGATAGAATGGCATAAAACCGAAGGGCTTGGTCTTTGCCGCTTCGATCACCTCCCAGACATCCACACCGAATGTACGACACATAATGGCCATCTCGTTGGCCAATGCGATGTTGACGTTGCGGAAAGTGTTTTCGAGGAGCTTTGCCATCTCGGCGCATTCGGGCGAGGAAACAGGAACAATCTTCTCGACGAATTGCTGGTAAAGCAGACCAGCCAACTTGCCGCACTGCGGGGTGACGCCACCGATTATTTTGGGGATAGTGCGCGTCGTGTGAGTAAAATTGCCCGGATCGACTCGCTCCGGTGAAAATGCCAGGAAAAAATCGCTTCCCACTTGGCGACCTGGTTTCTCTAGTATCGGTAATACCAGCTCGCGTGTTGTACCGGGATAAGTCGTGCTCTCGACGACAATCAGTTGCCCCGGCTGAAGGTGGCTGCTGACCGCCTCGGCGGCAGCGATCACGTAGGAAAGATCGGGTTCTTTGGTTTTTCTGAGCGGCGTCGGAACGCATATGCTCACGGCATCAAGATTCTCGATGGCCGCCAGCGATTGCGTCGCCTTGATTCGTTTCTGTGTCACGAGCGGCAGCAGCGTCTCACTCGGCACATCCAGGACATAAGAGATCCCCGAATTGACGGAGTCGACTTTCTTGCGGTCGATGTCGATACCGGTCACCTCAAAGCCCTCCTTGGCCATCTCCGCAGCCAAAGTTAGCCCCACGTAGCCCAACCCAATGACGCCGAGCCGGGCGGCCCGATTCTGGATTTTTCTAACCAGCTCTTGCGAAGTTTGATCCTGCGTCCCCATTGGGATCTTTTCTTGACTCTGTAACATGTCCGACCTCCTCACTCGTCCTACTCCCAATTTATACCTAAATCAAAAGCCTAACCAAAGATATCTGAAATTTTCGGTCAATTTTCGCTCTTCCAGAAGCTGATCTGCGGTTAGACACACGAAAGCCTGGTCCCGATCTTTTATGCCATTCCCGTGCGAAAGAATTTTACCGTCTTGGCCAATCCCTCTTCAAATGAAACCTCAGGGTTGTATCCGAGGCAGCGTTTCGACTCAGAAATGTCAGCCTGGGTAAATCGCACGTCGCCAGCTCTTGCCGCCATGTGTGATCTTTTCAATTTTATCTGCAAGTTTTTTTCTATTACGGCGATCGAGTCGAGAAGCGTATGCGTCTCGCCTTGCCCGACGTTGAAAGTGCCGCCGATACCGACTTGGGTTTGGGCCGCTTGCAAATTCGCCGCGACGACATTGTCAATGTAAGTAAAATCCCGGGACTGCAATCCGTCACCGTGGACTTCCAGAGGCGATCCCCCTAGCCCCCATTGGATGAAGCGCGGTATCACGGCCGCGTACTGTGAATTTGCGTCCTGGCGCGGACCAAACACGTTAAAATAGCGCAAACTGACCGTTTCCAACCCGTAAAGCTCGCTGAAGACTTTGCAATAATATTCGCCCGCCAGTTTCGAGACCGCGTAGGGCGAGATCGGGCCTGGCGTATCAGTCTCCTTTTTCGGTTGCATCGAACCCCTGCCATAGGCCGAGGAAGACGAGGCGTAGACGACTCGTTTGACTCCCGCGTCGCGAGCGGCGGTCAGCACATTGAGCGTGCCCTCGACATTGACCCGGTTGACGAGAGTCGGGTTCTCAACGGAGAAAGGGACCGAGCGAAGCGCGGCTTGATGAAAAATCACCGAGGCTCCTTTCGCGGCCCTCTTAAAAGCGTCAAGGTCCAGAATATCCCCGGCGATGACTTCAATCTTGTCTTCCAGGCCCGCAAGATTAGCTCGCTTTCCTGAGCTGAAGTTGTCCAACACCCGAACCCTTTCTCCCATGGCCACGAGCTTCTCCCCTATGTGAGATCCGATAAATCCTGCGCCGCCTGTGATTAGATACATCCGTGACCCTTTCTCAAATTTCGCAATTAGACGACTATTTCCAGATAAATGGTGCCACGCAATTTAGATGGCGACCGAAGCGGCGGTTACAGTGGCATCTCTTCTTACCATGGTCAGATGGACATGGTAAGTTAGCGAGAGACTGGAAAACATGAACTTTTTCTTGCTGCCGCAGCCGCTAACACTGGCCCAAGAATCCGCCA
>JACPFE010000308.1 GCA_016183145.1 Deltaproteobacteria bacterium
CACTCAGCGGACTGGACATTGCCGATCACTGGCCGATAGATTGATGCAAAAGGGGAAGGTTCCTTTCGTTTTGAGCGGTGCTGTAGGTAAAAGGGAACGATCATCGATATTGGCGGCGATCGAGAATGCCTCTCCGCAAAAAGAGCTACTTGTGGTCGCTACAGGGCAATACTTAGGCGAGGGATTCGACTGTCCGCGAATCGATACTCTTTTCCTCGCCTTCCCGGTTTCTTTCAAGGGGAAAATTGTTCAGTATGTTGGCAGAACGCTGCGGACTCATCGAGGCAAAGATAGTGTTCTGGTGTATGACTATCTAGACGCGAAGGTGCCGGTTCTCAGTAGAATGCACGCTCGACGCCTCAAGACATATAAAGCGCTCGGATTCAAAGCTGACGAACTCGGCAGTTGAGTCCTCCTGCGTCGATCGCACGATACGGACGCTGCCGGATTAGAAACTCAAAGCGTCAATTTCCGAAAAGATTGAGCCGTTTTTTCATATCGGATTCAGCGATAAAGCCCATCGATATAGCCGGAGCGGTCGAGTTCTTCGAGCAGGCTGGTGTCCATGAATTCTTTCGGGTTGGCGGTCCTGGCTGCCGGAATGCGGTCGCTTACGTCTTTAAAGATAGTCTTGAATCCTTCCGGTGAGGGATAGGGCTTTGGCCTGACGATCTCGCGGATCGTTTGATACGCTTCCTCCAACTTTTTTTCATCGTTGGTCTTGCGGTACTTCGCCAGCGCGGACTTGCTGAGAGTCGGGTTGGTTCGGATCGCGTGGATCGCCTCGACGTAGCTCTTGACGAACCGGCGCGCGATATCGCGGTTGCGGGCGACGAACTTCTGCGTGGTTACCAATCCCGTGCCCTGATAGGCGATGTTGAGATCGCGCATGTTGAACAGTATTTTCATGCCCGCCTGCGTCGCCGCTAGATGATCCGGCGGCGAGAAGCTCGAAGCGTCGACCGAATTCCCCAACAGCGCGACCACCCGCGCCGGCGTGTCGCCGATCTGGAGAAAGGTTACGTCTTTTTCGCTGAGACCGAAGCGCGGCAGCAGATTGAGCACGCGCATATGCGAGGCGGCGCCAAAGCGCGAGATGCCGATCTTTTTGCCTTTTAGCTCCTCGGGCGTTTTGATGTTGGGGCGAACGACGAAGCGGTCGTCGAGGTAGTCCTGCACGCTGACGAGCATCACCGGGTCGGCGCCTTGCAGGCGCGCCGGCGACATCAGCGCGCCGGTCATCTGGGCGAACTGAATCTCGCCGGCGAGCAGCGAGGGCAACGAGATATTACCCGGCATGTAGAGGATCTCCACCTCCAAGCCGTTCTTTTTCAAAAACCCGCCGACATCGGCGACCCAGAGGACGGCGTGGTTGGGCGTCGGTGAGGTGTAGCCGATCCGCACCCGGTCGGCGGCGCTGGAGCCGTGAACAAGGCAAAGCCCGACGATCAGCCATACCGAGATCGATATGGCTCTTTTGCTCCTAAACGTGTTTCGCAACATAGATCTTCGGTCTCCTAACGCCAAGTTATTCCGAAACGAAATCAATTGCCAGCGCCCGGCGCCTGATCAGGGAAAGGCCGGAAAGTCGCGGTCGGCCCCGGGTAGTGACTCAATTTCCCCTGAGATCCTTCACTTCGTTCAGGATGACAACGGCTCCCTATGTCATTCTGAGCGTTAGCGAAGAATCTCTCTTGCTGTTAACGAACGACTCCCAACATTCAGAATGAGTCGCTGCCCGGCCGTGCGCCGATTTTCCTTCTCCCGGTCGGTTATGCTAGGTTAAGGTCAATGAAGCAAGGATTGGAGCCCTTATGTTCGACAGCTCAAAAATTCAGCCCCATTTTACTTTCGCCGACCTGCGCGAGTGGATGCGCGAGGCGGAGAAGCTCGGTGAGTTGAAAACCGTTCTCGGCGCGTCCTGGCAGGAAGACATCGGTTTGGCTTCCGACGTGGTCGTGCCGGCCGACGACGGGCCGGCGGTGATTTTTGACGAGGTGCCGGGCTGCCGGAAGGGTTTTCGGGTGCTTGTCAACGTTTTCGCCGGCAAGCGGCGCGCCATGACGCTTGGTTTTCCTGAGGGCCTCACCAAGCAAGAAATCAGCGAGGCCTATTTCCATCACTACCAGCAGAAGCAAAATCATCTTCCCTCGGTGATCGTCGACCACGGGCCGGTTTTCGAAAACACTTTGACCGGCGAACAAGTTAATGTCGAGCTATTTCCGACGCCGGTTTGGCATGTCAACGACGGCGGGCGTTACATTGGCACCGGCTGCTATTCCGTGACCATGGACCCGGACGAGAAATGGATCAACGCCGGCTGCTACCGCGCGATGGTTCAGGATCGCAAGAGCGTGAGCCTGCTCATGGTGCCGGGGAAGCATGGCCACATGCACCGGCAGAAATATTTCAGCCGCGGACAGAAGATGCCTCTGGCGCTGGTCGTCGGCGGCGACCCGTTGTTTTTCTTCATGGCGGGAACCGAGCACCCCTACGGCGTTTGCGAATACGACATCGTCGGCGGCATGCGCGGGAAGCCGGTGGAATTAGTCCGGGGCAAAGTGACGGGCCTGCCCTTTCCGGCCAACGCCGAGATCGTCCTCGAAGGATTCCTGAACAACGACAACCGCAAGAACGAAGGACCCTTCGGCGAATGGACAGGCTACTATGCTTCCGAAGAAAGCGCACAGCCGGTGCTCGAGATCGCGGCGATCTATCACCGCAACGATCCGATCATCCTCGGCGTTCCGCCCATCGGCGGCGGGTCCGACGAGATGGCGCGTTACCGGGCGATCATGCGCTCGGCGATGATCAAGCATGAGCTGCAGAAGGCCGGCATTCCCGATGTCACCCAGGTCTGGTGTCATGAGATCGGCGCCTCGCGCATGCTTCACGGTCTCGCCATCAAGCAGCGCTATCCCGGACATGCCAAGCAAGCGGGCGTGATGGCCGCAAGTTGCGGCGCATCAGTGTACGGCTGCAAGATGGTCATCGTCGTTGACGACGACATCGATGTGTCGAACTTCGATCAGCTCATGTGGGCGATGGCGACGCGCTGCGATCCCGACACCTCGATCGACATCTTGCGCCGCATGCGCACCAGTCCGGCCGATCCCCGTTTGACTCCTGACCAACGCAAAGTCCACGATCTCACCAACTCCCGCATGGTCGTCGACGCCACCCGTCCCTACGATTGGA
Source organism: Deltaproteobacteria bacterium (assembly GCA_016183145.1). Taxonomy (GTDB): domain Bacteria; phylum Desulfobacterota; class Binatia; order UBA9968; family UBA9968; genus JACPFE01. Next base: position 3,199 of record JACPFE010000308.1, read on the forward strand.
AAGACAAGTTCCCGCGCGTCAACGCGCCCAGCCCAGAGGTCACGCGCAAGGCGCGGGAGAAGTTCGGCTATCTGCTCAAGTAGCGCGCGCTTGGCACGCGCGTTTCCGGTTCTTACCCGAAACTTGGTTCTTCTGGGTTTCCTGTGAAGGAATATTCACCACAGAGGCACGGAGTTCGCAGAGTTCGGAGCATTTCTTAATTAAAACTCTTTACTCCGCGCCCTCCGCGCCTCCGCGGTGCAATCTCCGAATCATTACTGCGAAATAGCGTTAGCTAGGTTACCCCCAGGAATGCCTGGAGAACCCGAAACTGAGGAACGCGGGGCTCGAAAGGGGCTCACGCTACGATCGGTTCCGTCAAAGGAATCCGGCTGGGAATCTTCGGCACACGCGTGCGCGGCTTGCCGTCGACCCCCGCGTTGCCCGCGCCCAGCAGCAGCATCCGGCCGCTACCGGTATTGCAGAGTTGGTAGGGTTCGCCGGATTTGAGCAGCACCGTGTCGAATTGTTTGAGGACGAATTCCTTGTGCGGCGTGCGCACGGTGCATTCGCCTTCGAGCAGCATAAAGATGTGGTCGTCGTTCTCGTGGTAGTGCATGTCGTCCTGAATCTTCGCTTCGCAATTGATCAACCAGAAATAAGCCAGATCGGTTCTCCAGAGACTCAGATGGTTGATCTCCGGATGGGCGTCGGCTTCTTTGATGGGATTTTTCATCTCGACCATGACATCCTCCTACAAGAAAAAACGGTTCCAGTCGTTCAAATCGTTCAAACCCCCTCCTTCATCCTCCCCCGCGACGCGGGGGAGGAAAAGAGGTGGGGGCTTGAGCGGAGCTTAGCGGTTGAACTGAGCGAAGCGGTTAAACGGATTGAACTCCTCTATCCTCCATTGAGCTAATCGGCAGCGCGCGGCGGTCGTTCTTTTGGTTTGACCAGACGGCCGTGGGTGCCGTCGCAGTACGGGTGGTCTTTCGACTTCCAGCAGCGGCAGATGGCGATGGTCGTGGGCTGGTCGAATTCGAGGATATGCGGCCTGATGCTCGTGACCGCGTGGGAGCCGTCGCAAAAGGGCGGGTTTTTGGAGCGCGTACAGCGGCAATAGGCGACGCTTTTCGAAACCTGCTTGACGATGGTGGGTGCGATGAGATCTTCGTAAGAGAGGCCCATGTTGGTCTCCTTCAAGTGTTTCGTTACGGGGGTCGCGAGTAAAGAACAGTATTCCGACCGAGGCACGGCTGTCAACTGCCCGAAAGATCCGTGGGTTTTTCTTCCCCCTTTGACGGGGGAAGATTAAGATGGAGGTGCGAGGTTGTTTGTGCCGGCGGGGCAGGCACCCCCACTCTAACTCTCCCCCGTCGAGGGGGAGAGAACTGATTTAGCATCGATTTGAACAAGAGTGCACCACTAAGCTTCTACTCATGATGAAGCTTGATTCACGTCACCGCGCCTTGATTCCCAGCTCCGATTGGGCCTCGCGCAGAAACGTCAAGTCCACGACTTCGCCGGGAGCCACCTCGCGCGTGATTTTAGCACCGCGCCGCGCTTGATCGATGACGAGCTTGAGCCCATCCTCCGGCACGGCGCCGTCGGCGTTAAATAAATTTCTCAGCGCATCATAAGAAGCGTAGGCAAAGTCCCGCTCGACCTTGCCCCAATCGACCAGCGTGCGCACCGCCTCATCGCGATTGTCGCGGATGAACCGGTTGGCGCGAATCGTCGCTTTGATCGCTCTTCGAATCTCATCGGGCTTCTCCTTGATTTTTCTCATGTGCGTACCGAGGCCGAGATAGGGAAAGCTGAACAACTCATAAGCGCGCGCTAGGATATTGTAACCTTGTTTTTCCATCTGCGCGTCGGCGGGCGGCGAAATCACGATCACATCGACGACGCGCTGCTTGAGCGCGGTAAGGCGCGCGGCATCGGACCCCAGGGCGAGCACTTTGATCTCTTTCTCGGGATCGATGCCGACCTGTTTGAGCATCAGGCGCGCGCCGAGGTCGGGAGTCGCGCCAAAGCTGCTGATGCCCAGAGTTTTCCCTTTGAGATCCTTGAGCGATTTGAATTCCGGCTGCGCGATCAGCGTCATCGGCCAATTATCGAGATAACCGGCGACGATCCGCACCGGCAGCCCCGCGATGGCCCCGCCGACCACCGCGCCGAAAAGCTGGCAGTAGTCGATGTCGCCGGTGGCCAGCGCTG
>JACPFE010000326.1 GCA_016183145.1 Deltaproteobacteria bacterium
ATTTCTCTCTTCGTTCGAAATGACAATTCGTTTTCCCTTTGCGCCTTTGCGTCTTTGCGGGAGATATTCCGAATTTTGGTTGCGGCGCAGCCGCGCTGGGCCTTTGTGGTGATTTCTTCTTCACGGGAAACCCGGAATAACCATAAAATGGAACGTCCGGGGGGTCAGGTTCGACGGGAAAAAATCCGCGCTACTCGCTTCTTTGCTCGTCCGACCAGCGGGACCTGCCGCTGCTCTGCGGAGCGCGCGGATTTTTCTGATCGTCGCGCGGCGGTTTCTGCAGGTCGTCGTACCGGCGGCGCAGCTTGTCGCGCTGGTCCTGCGGTAAATTCTGCCAGCGATTCCAGTCTTCGCGCAGCCGCTCTTTATCCTTCGGCAGCAGGTTCTGCCAGCGCTGGTAGTTGCGCTGGACGTTTTCTTTTTCTTTGGGAGTGAGATTGCGCCAGCTATCCGCGCCGTCCAACGCCCAACCGGAAACCGGCAAAGACAACAGCGAGCAAAGACCGATGACACCGAAAGTTCGCTTTAGCATTTCAGTCGTCCCATATGCTTTGGCATCCACCGCTTTTTTGTTGCATGGACTTTTCTTATCCGTTTCGGCCGGCAAACGGCTCCGCTTTGCCGCCGTCGAGCGCTTCGAGAGCGGGTAGCGACTCGATCATATCCATCGAATTGAAAAACTCCAGCTGACTGGCGTCGGTCAAAATCTCCTGAGGGATGTTCGCCCGCGGTCGGACCGCCTGGGGATTCCAACCGCCCCTGCCGATGAGCAGCCCGACCGCCAGCACCGCGACGCTTGCGGTGGCAAAAACGGGCAAGGCCCAGGCCCGCATCGGCGTTGAAAGATTTCGCCACCAAGGACTCCGTTGCCGCTGCGCCGTGATCTTCGCGACGGTCTCGCGATAGTAACCATCCCAAAAAGATTGTGGCAAGCTTTCAGGTTGCGCCATCTGCGGCAGCAACCTGCGCAGGTCATCCAAAAAGCGCTGGCAGCGCGCGCAGGTCCGCATGTGGACTTCGACGCGACTGCGTTCCCTCTCCGAGCCGTCACCATAGTAATAGAGCACCAAGTCTTCTTCAAAATCCCGGCACGCGGTCTCCAGCGTTTGTTTCCTTTCCATCATCGCACTTCTCCTTAGACGAACTCCAACAGACTCTGGCGGAGCGCGGCAACGGCGCGGTGCAGGTAGACCCGCACCGTCGCTTCGGTGGTTTTCATCACCTTGGCGATGTCCGCAATCGGCAGCCCCTGATGGTTGCGCAATAAGAATGCCGTCCGTTGTCTATCGGGCATGGATTTTAGCGTTGACTGCGCTCGGCGCTTGGCCTCGCCGGCCATCGCCTGCCCTTCCGGCGCAGATCTGCTATCCGCCAGCTCGGCGCGCTCGGGATTCTCTTCGACGATCGTGTCGAGGCTTTGCCAGCGCACCCGCCCCTTGCGGCGCGCATAGTCCAAACAGAGATTAACGACTAGCCGGTAGAACCAGGTATAGAAACTCGACCGGCCGTCGAACTGTTTGATGCGCGAAAAGGCGCGCAGAAACGCCTCCTGGGATAGGTCCTTGGCTTCCTCCTTATCCCGGGTGAAATCGAAGGCGATGCGAAAGGCTTTTTCCATGTATTTGCGCACCAGGAAGTCGAAATACTGGCCTTGACCCTGCTGACATAAGGCCACCAGTTCTTCGTCCCGAAGCTCCTGAGGTTTCTGATTGTCCATTAGACAGCTACCGGCTCAATCTGCCCTCACTGCTTTAGACGGAAGAAATCGCGAAAGATTAACGGGGGATTTAAGAATCGCGCGGACAAACCCGAAAACCGTGAAAATCTGGCCGAGAAATCAAGGGGGTGGACCTGAAGCGAGAATCCAGTAAGGGCGGGTTTCAAACCCGCCCTTACAGCTGACGGGGCCAAGGTGAATGGCTGAGAAGGTTGAAAAAAACTGCGTGTCGTTCAGGGCTAATGCTTGGCACCACCGCCCAGTCCGGTGATCTTGATGCTGCCATGCTTGGATTTGTACTTGCGGTTAAGGTGGATAAGAACGCCGGTCAATCCTTCAATCACATAGGCATTGCTCGCCGGCCCGCCGTCAAAAGCGGTGGCGCCGATGCGCTCAATGATCTCCATCACCTTCTGTTTTGCTTCTGCGTTGTCACCGCACACCAGCACATCGCCAAGCGGCGACTCCACGTCGCCAAGATCGACGGCGGAAATATTGTGCAGCGCCCCGATCACCGGCGCTTCGTCGCCCAAGATCTGCTGTGCTTCCTGCAAGGCGGAGCCGGCCGCTGGCACGAATGGCTTCACCTTGTTGAGCGGCACGACGGTGTCGATGACAATTTTACCCGCGAGCTGTCCCTTGAGAGCGCTCACCATCTGCGCATGCCCTTCGTAGGGAACCGCAATGACGACGAAGTCGGCGCCTTTCACCGCTTCCTGATTCGTCATCCCTACTATTTCCCCCGCGCGCAGATTCGACTTCAAAGTTTCAACCGCCTTCTTGGCCTTCTCCGCGTCGCGCGAACCGATGATGATTTTCACCCCCGGCGCGCCGAGCCTGAGCGCCAACGCACCGCCCAGGTTTCCGGTGCCGCCGACTATAGCCACACTAAGATTTTCCATGTTTTCTCTTGGAATTAACGAAAAAGATCCTCGGCTGCCGGCCGAAGCAACTCCTTCACCGATCCTTCCTCCTTTTTTTCAATGCCGCAGCCGCGCACGAGGACGACGGGAACGCCGTCCTTTTTCCCCATCACCAGTTCGGCGGCCGCCGCGATCTCGTCGGCAATCGCCGTCACGGCCGCCCTGAGTTCATAGCCGTAGCCATCCTTGGTTCCTCTTTCATCTTTAACCGCCTTCATGCCCGCGATCCCCACGGCAACATCGACTGTGCCGAGGCGCCAGGGGCGGCCGAAACTGTCGCTGATGATCACCGCCGGCGCCTTGCCGCTGCGCTGGCGTATCTCGGCGCGGATCGTTCGCGCCGACGCGTCGGCATCCTTCGGCAACAACGCCGCCTGACCGATACCAACGTTGGAGCAATCGACGCCACCATTGGCGCTGACAAAGCCATGGTGCGTCTCGACGATCAGCGCCCTGCCGCCCTTGCGGACGATGCGCCGGCTTTCAGCCAAGATGAGTTCTACCAGCGCCGGGTCTTTGTCCAACTCCCGCCCCAATGCACGCGCCTGCGCCGAGGGCTGAACCTCGTTCAAGTTGACCAATCGCCCTTCGGCCTTGGAGACGATCTTTTGTGCCACCACCAGCACGTCATCGTCGGCAAGTTCGATGCCTTGCCGGGCACACGCGGCGCAGACCAGCTCACCGACGCGGTCGCCCGCACGAACTTCGCCCATGCCTTCAACACCGATGATCTCGATCCGCTTCATGCACCACCCGACCGGCGCAGGCGGCCTTCTGCCCGCACAACCAATCCACTTCCCAATCGATAAGTCTCGCCGTCATCGCGACCGACAGCGATAAACCGCTGCAGATCCTGCGGCTCATCGATGTCCAGGGCGATGGCCTCGTTTTCAAAGAACCGCAGCGGCAGACCCCGTGCGGACACCTGGCTCAAATGGTAAGTGAAGCTATCGTAGCCAAAGCGCAGCCTAATCACGTCAGGCGGCGCGAGCAATAGAGCATTGGTTCCCAGGCGGTCATGGGATGGCACCAACAACGCGAACGGCGCCGTCGCGCCATTGGGCACCTGGGCCAGGACCTGTTCGATGTCCGACGCGTGCATCAAGGGCATATCGCCGGGGAGAATCAAAACCGCTTCGCAACCCGCGCGTTTCAGTTCCAGCCGGGCAAAATCCACGGCTCCAGTCTCGCCGGTTTCCGCGGGCTCGTGTATTACCGCCGCACCCATTGCCGCCGCGATCTCTGCGACTTTATCATTGCCGGTGACGACAAAGGTGGCCTCCAATCCACGCGCCCGCGTGACCTCACGCAACACGTCGCGAAACATCGCTTCGGCCAAATGCTCGCGATCAGCCGCGCCCAGCAGCGGGCTGAGCCGTTGCTTGGCGTTACGAAAGCCTTTGACGGGTAAAAGAGCAGATACCTTCATGTCCGCGTTAGAAAGAATTTTCTTAGCACTATTTCTTGACCAAGGCCAAGACCTCGCGGGCGAGGCGCTTCTTATCGGCGGGGGAGTTCATGCGGATGTCCGCCGTTACCGCTCTGACGTTCAATTCTTCAATCTCAGCCCTCAAACTTTTGTCCTCATTCGCAACCACAAAAACATCGAGGAAATCCGCATAAGCTCGCGCGACGCCGAGCGCCGACGTTCCCATTCCCATCGCCGCCATCAGTTTGTGCGCCGGGCCGGTGATCGCCGATGCGCCGATGATGGGACTTACACCGACGACGGTGGCGCTGGTTTCTTTGAGCGCATCCCGGATTCCGGGCACGGCCAAAATCGGACCGATGCTGGTCACCGGATTACTCGGGCCGATAATGATCCCCGACCCGGAACCAATCGCATCAAGCACGCCCGGAGCGGGCTTGCTCTTCTCGACGCCGGCATAGAAGACCTTGGATACCTCCGGTTGCCAACGCTCCTTGACGAAGTACTCCTGAAATGAAAATTCTTTGTCCGCGGTCTTAAGCCTCGTCTCGATTCGCTCGTCAGACATGGGCAGAAGCGCCGCTTTGACACCCAGGGTCCGGCGGATGTGAGAGGTCACTTGGGAGAGCGTAAGGCTTTCGCTCAATAGCCGGGTGCGCATAAGATGCGTTGCAAAATCCTTATCCCCGAGCTTGAACCAAGTATCAGCGCCCAGCCGCCCGAGCTGCTCTAAGGTCGTGAACGTGTCGCCCTTGATGCCCCAGCCCTTGGCGTCGTCAATCAGGCCGGCGAGCGTGTAAGCCACCGTGTCGATGTCCGGTGAAATATGCAGCCCGTGAAAAATGCAGTCGTCGCCGGTGTTACAAATGATCGTCAACTCGGCGGGATCGATTTCCGCGGCCAGCCCGTCTATCAATTTGGCGCCGCCAGTTCCCCCGGTCAGAACGACGATCATGAGGAGAGTCCGTGGAATAATGGAGTACTGGAGGGATGGAGTACGGGTAAGTTTTTGAGTGGCCCGCCGTCTTTAACGAGACCGTCAGCGCCAGCAAGTCGTTCCACGTAGGAAAGCAGAGATCGAGGAAGAAATCTTCCGGCTTGATGTATAAACTCCGGATAGATCGGCAAGCGCGCTTTCAGTTCGAAGCCCGCCTGCGCGCTCTTTTGCCGCAACAACTCCAACGCCGGCCACGGCGCTTCGGGATTGATGAAGTCGGGCGTCAGCGGCGAGATGCCGCCCCAGTCGTTGATCCCCGCGTCCAAGTAAAGCTCATAGCCGTCCGGCGTCAGGTTGGGGGGCGCCTGGATATTCATCGCACCCCCGAGAATCAAACGCGCCAGAGCAATCGTCTTTAGCATCTCCTCTCGCGTCGGGTCCGGATGGTCGTGCATCGGGATTTCCGGCTTGGCGCGGAAATTCTGCACGATGACTTCTTGTATATGGCCGTAACGGTCGTGTAGTTCGCGGATCGCGAAGAGCGAATCGATTCTCTCGTCCCAAGTTTCACCGATGCCGATGAGAATCCCAGTCGTAAAAGGAATGCGCAGCTTGCCGGCTTCCTCGATCGTCCGCAGCCGCAGCGCCGGCTTCTTGTCCGGTGCGTTGTCATGCGCTCCGCCTGGAAGCAACAATCGCTCACTCGTACTCTCCAGCATCAGACCGAGGCTGGCATTGACTTCTTTCAAGCGCTGCAAGTCGCCCTTGCCCATCACTCCAGGATTCGAGTGCGGTAGCAGCTTGGTCTCTTCCAAAACCACCTTGCAGGCTTCGACCAGGTAATCGAGTGTGCGCTGATGCCCATGCTCGGCCAAAAAATTCTTCATCTCTGGATAGATCGCCTCCGGCTTGTCGCCGAGGCTGAAAAGCACTTCGGTGCAACCAAGGAGTTTTCCCTGGCGGACGATGCTCAGCACTTCATCCAGGGTCATCGTCTTGGCACCGGGTTCGCCCGGCGCCTTGCGAAAGGTGCAGTAACCGCAGAAATCGCGGCAAAGATTGGTCAGCGGCACGAATATTTTCGGCGAGAACGTAACCACCCGCCCCTTGCACTGGTCGCGCAACGTCGCTGCCGAGGTGAGGAGATCTTCAAGCGCTTCGCCCTGGGTCGTAACCAGCGTCGATACTTCCCGGCGGCTTAGCAACTGCCCGCTCAAACAGTCTTTCAAGATTTGCCGCATCCTCCTGGTTGAATATCGAATCGGCCCGTGGGTTTCAATCAACCGTGGCATTCAGGGAATGACCTGCTAGTGTCGTGTCTTTCAAATTCACGTAATTATTCAAACGTCATTCCGGCCAAGCTGGCGATAGCTAGCGCGAGCCGGAATCCAGGAATTCAGAATAGTTCTAGATTCCCGCTTTCGCGGGAATGACGACTAAGGCCGTCGTGTATAGAGTACAAACAGCGTGAGACACTACGCTAGAAGTTGCCCTCGACGCTTTTGTTATGGTACGTGTTGAGCAAATGATCACACCATAAACCAGCTAAACCGGAGGAAGACGAAAGTGGAAAATTTCGATAATGTATTGGTCATCGACGCCGACGGCCATGTCTATGAAGGCAACGTCGACCTAACTCCCCGCATGCCGGAAAAGTGGCGCTCTCAGGCGCCGATCCGGCTGAAAGACAACGAGGGCAATTCGCGAATTCTGCTCGAAGGACGCCTTTGGTCCGCGTCGCAAGGGCTCGCCCCGGGAGTCTCGGGCCCGATGACGGAAAAGGCTCGGGGTTATCGCCCCGGCATGGTCGATCCGGGTACGCGGCTAAAAGACATGGATCAGGAAGGTATCGATGTCGCGATTCTCTTCGGCACCCAGATCGCGCTGACGGTCAACGGCCTGATGAACAAGGAATTGGCGGCCGTGCTCTGCCATGCGGTCAACGATTGGCTGATCGAGTATTGCTCTGCCGACAAGAAACGCCTGCTCGCCGTCGGCTTGATTCCCTGCCAGGACCCGCCCGCGGCGGTCAAAGAATTGGAATTCCTCGCCAAGGCCGGCGCGGTCACGGCGATGCTGCCGACCAACGTCTACGGCCTCAATAATATGGGCGACCGCATGTTCGATCCGATTTACGATTGCGCGCAGTCGCTGGGCATGCCGCTCAGCGTTCACCCCCAAACGGGCCACGACGGCGTGCTCGGCGTATCCGGCGTCATGGGCGCCGGCAGCGAGCGTCTTCGCAAGTACGCCTACGTCCACATGACCGCCTTTCCGTTCGAATTGATGATTGCCATGATGCACATGATCGGCGAGGGCGTCTTCGACCGCTATCCGAAACTGCGCGTCGGCTTCATGGAAGGCGGCGCCGGCTGGCTGCCTTTCTGGGCCGAGCGCTTCGACGAGCATATCGAAAAACTCGCGCCGCAGATGCCGGATTTGAAACGCCGGCCCAGCGAGATTATCCGAGGCGAACAGATTTCGCTGACCTGCGAGTCCGAAGAGACGGGGCTCGACCGCGTCTTTGCCGCCAACGGCGAGAACACCGTCATGTACGCCTCGGACTACTGCCACTGGGATTGTCATTTCCCCTACTCGGTGAAAGATATCATCGACGGCAAGGATCTCTCCTTCGCTCAAAAAGAGCAACTCCTCAATCGCAACGCCATCGATTTCTTCAAGCTGAAAAACCTGCCTCAGCCGAGCGCGCTAAAGATCGCGAGCCGGAGCTGGGAAAACAGCAGTCAACAAAAAGCCGCCAACGCGTAAGGAGAATCCATATGCAACAAGGAGAGTGTCGGCCGCATGCATTCAGCCACCGACTTGCGTTTCTCTTTCTTTTCCCCTTCTCTCTTACCCTCGCCATTCGATCTCTTACCCTCTCCCGACCTGGGAGAGGGAAGGGTGAGGGTCGACGAACGCCGGCATCTGCGCTGATCAATTTACTTTTCGCTCTGCTCTTTTTCGCACCCACTAACACCCAGGGCGCGGAAAGCTTGCAGAAGATCCGGGTTGGCTTTCCCTCCCTGGCCTTCTCTTACCTGCCCTATTACGTCGCCCAAGGAAAAGGCTTTCTAAAAAAACACAACCTGGAAGCCGAGTATATCCAGATGCGCACGACGATTCAGCCGCAGGCGACGCTCAACGGCAATATCAATTTCTTCCCGTCCGTGTCCACCGGCATGTCGGCGGCCGTCGCCGGTCTTCCTCTCGTCATCGTCCTCAATTTCTGTGACGGCACACCGTGGATCCTCGTCACCCACAAAGACATCAACAAACCGCAGGACCTGATCGGCAAGACCGTCGCTGTCTCCGGGTTGCGAACCTCGCCGCATCTTTTCTTGCAAGCGGCATTGAAGAAATGGGAAATCTCTGAGAAAGACGTATCGATCATCAGCACCGGCGGCACGTCGGACAGTTTTCTCGCGCTTACGACCAACCGCGTCGCGGGCACGGTTTTGACGCCGCCCTTCGACGACAAGGCGGTTTCTTTGGGCTACAAGAAATTTATGTTTCTCGGCGATCTCGCCGACATTCCGTACGTCGGCGTGGTAACGTCCCAAGCGGAGATCAAGAACAACCGCGAAACCATTCGCCGCACCCTTGCGGCGCTCATGGAGTCGGTTGGCTGGATTCGCGCCAATCGCGACGAGAGCGCCAAGATGATCGCAAGCAAGTTCAGGGTGAACCAGACCGAGGCGGAACAGACCTACGCGACCCTGGTGAAAATCCTGAACAAGGACGGCCGGCTTAACCCCAAGATTGCTCGCGGTTACGTCGAGCTTTTGCGCCAAGACCGGCCCATACCCGCTGACTTCGATCCGCAGAAAATCTTCGACTATTCCATGCTGCCGAGCGCGCGTTGATATACCGATGTTTCGCAAGGAAAATTACGGCATCGTTTTTCCCGACAAGAGTCCGCTGCGCAAGCGGGTCAACGAAGCGTTGCTGAAACTCAGGGAAAACGGCGCCTACGATCAGCTTTACAAGAAATGGTTCGGCGGCAACGGATCGTAAATCGGGTCTAGAGGG
>JACPFE010000060.1 GCA_016183145.1 Deltaproteobacteria bacterium
AGGCGCTATCCGATCCCCCAGGTTAAAATCGTTCAGCGCGGCGGCGAAGGTCGCGTCGATCAAGAGATCCATGATTTCTTGCTTCGCTGCTTCCGGGGCGAGTCTAAAGGCGGTCCGCAACGGCTGGATCGCCGCCCGCCATCGGCTCTCACTTACGTAGGCGCGGCCAAGATAAAAATAAGCCTGGGCGAACTCCGGATCCTCGCGGGTCGCCGCCTCAAAATGAGGGATCGACGCGGCGAAACGTCCTTGATTAAAAAGCGCCAGGCCTCGTTCGAAACTGTCCTCCCCTCGGAAATGGCCTAGGGTGGCGCAACCGCTCGCAATCGTCAAAACGAGGGCGAGGTAAATCGCAGCTTTTTTGAGCGCCATGGTCTTTTAACCTCCCCGGTTAAGCCTTAGACGAACGAGCGGGGAGTTTATTTCAAGCGGCGGGCATGAGTGACTATTTGCCGAATGCGGCCTTGAGCATCGGCTCGAGTTCGCCGCGCTCGTGAAGCTCGTGCAAAATGTCGCAGCCGCCGACGAACTTGCCATCGATATAAATCTGCGGGATCGTCGGCCAGTTCGCATAGCGTTTGATCCCGTCCCGAACTGCGGGGTCCGCCAGCACATCCTCGGTGGCGAAGGGGAAGCCGTAGGATTTTAGAATCTCGACCGTGTGGGCGGAAAAGCCGCACTGGGGGAAATCCGGCGTCCCTTTCATGTACAGCACTACCTTGTTACTTTTTACCTTCTCGTCGATCTTGCTCAAAACATCTTCGGCCATAAGAATTCTCCTTCCGAATTTTTAGCTAAGCGCCCAATTTTTGCCATTGCACCGGGCTATAGGTCTTGAGCGCCAGCGCGTGAATCCTTTGATCTCCAATCGCCTCCTTCAGTGCCTCATTGACCATCCGGTGTTGCTCGACCAGTCCCTTGCCTTCGAACGCCGGCGACACGATGATCACCTGCCAGTGATCGCCGCCGCCGGTCAGGTCCTGAGCCTCGACCAACAACACGGGAAGGGACTTGGATAACGTTTCCTTGATTTCTTGCGGTGTAATCATGGCTGAATCTTATCGAGTCCGCGCACCGCTTGCAACTCATCCAAGCCGGTCAAAGTTCCGAGGTCAAGATTCAATGTTCGGGGCATCAGATTTTCGGGCGGCTCACCGCCGAGGCGCGGAGGACGCGGAGGAAAGCATTTCCGATTATAAGATACTCGGAACTCTGCGATCTCTGTGCCTCTGTGTGAATATTCTTTCACAGTGAACCCGGAACTCTACCCGACCGGTCCTTCGAAGTCGGGCCGCAGCTTGCGCATCATCTCGCGCAGGTCTAGCCTCAGCTCGTCGAGCATCGGCCGTCCGACATACCAGTAACCGCAGTAGAGATTGTGAATCGTCAAGTCCGGCAGCAGGGAAAAGGTATAAGGCATCGCCGTGACGCCCCGGCTCTTGGAGGTCTCGGTCATGTCGAGAAGCTTGACGACCTTGCGCTCCTGGTCGCTCAGGAACGGAAACTTGGCACCCAGGCCGGCGCGGAAGGCATCGTTCACTGCCGGCGCATCAACGCTCACCACGGCGAGCTTGCAATAGTTGACGGCCAGCTCTTCCTGAAGTTCAACGTAATGGCGCAACTGCACCTGGCATTTCGGTCACCAGTAGCCGCGGTAGAAAGTCAGGATAAAAGGAAACTTGCCCACCAGCTCCGAGAGCTTGACCGGTTGACCGTCCTGATCCGGCAACTCGAAATCGGGAAACTGTTTGCCGATAGTTTGGTTCATGGCTGAATCTCTCCTTTGTTTTCTGCTGCTCTAGTTTCCCGCCGCTTACTGTGGCGGGATTCATCCTGTGACGCGGTTGCCGCCGCGACGATTTGGCGATTCTTAACGGATATAGTCGCAAGCGTCAATTGTGGTTCGACTTTGCTCACCACCCTGAGCTTGTCGAAGGGCCCCGTTTCATCCACTCCCTCGCCTCCAGAGCTTTGCCGGTCACCCCTACGGATTCATCGGAGGCGAGATATATGAAGATCGGCATGATCTCCTCCGGTACCGGCAGCGCCAGCGGGTCTTCGTCCGGATAGGCCTGCGCGCGCATGCCGGTGCGCGTGGCCGCAGGATTCACCGAATTGACTCTAATCCCGCAATCCTTCAGCTCATCGGCCAAAACCTGGGTGAATCCCTCCAGGCCTGCTTTCGAACAGGCGTAGGCGCCCCAGCGCGCCTTACCGGTCCGGCCGACGCCCGAAGAAACGTTGATAATCGATCCCTGCCGCTGCGGGATCATGACCTGCAACACTTGTTGGGTTAGCAGAAACACCCCCGTCAGATTGACGCGCATGACTTCTTCCCAATCGCTAATCGGGTAGTCGGCAATCGCGACCCGTGAGCCGAGCAGGCTCGCATTGTTGACGAGAACATGAACGGTGCCGTAGCGCTCAACCGCCGCGCCGACGATGCGCTGCGCGTCTTCCGCTTTACCGACATCACCTTCCAGGCCCGCAATTTGTCCGCCGGCGCCCCGAATCTCGTTCACGGTCCGCGCAAGATCATTTTCACCGCGCGCGCAGATGAAAACCCTCGCGCCGTGGCGCGCATAAGCCGAGGCGATAGCCTTACCGATGCCGCGGCTCCCGCCGGTGATCAGCGCGACCTTGCCGGTTAATTTTTTCCCATCTTCGCTTGTCATCCCGCAGATGCTATACGATAAATAATTAAAGGTCTTCAGGCTTCCATGTGGTTGATGAAGGACTCGGATATTGCACCGCGGAGACGCAGGACGTGAGAAAAAATCCCCAAACTATTCCTTGACTAGTGATATCACTATGTGTATAATTCCTCACTATGGGATACATTACCAAAGTACAGGTCATCGAGCGAG
>JACPFE010000327.1 GCA_016183145.1 Deltaproteobacteria bacterium
CAGAGAGATTATCCAAAAGGAGTTCCGCGCGGAGGCGGAGGACGACTCATTCCCTTTGAAGCCGCAGCGCGTGGTCCGCGCCCTGCGCGAGGTGCTGGGAGACAACGATGTCCTCATCAGCGATGTAGGCGCGCACAAACTTTGGATTGCGCGGATGTATCCGTGCGCGGGCCCGAACACCTGCATCATCTCCAACGGATTCGCTAGCATGGGGATCGCGCTTCCTGGAGCGATCGGCGCCAAGCTACTCTATCCCGACCGGCGCGTCCTCGCGGCCTGCGGTGACGGGGGATTCCTCATGACCGTGCAAGAGCTGGAGACCGCAGTGCGGGCAGGGACGCGTTTTGTCTCGCTCATCTTCGAGGACTCGGGTTACGGCGTCATCAAATGGAATCAGCTGAAGCGCTACGGGAGGCCCGCCTTCGCAAACTTCGGCAACCCGGATTTTGCGGCCCTGGCGGAGTCCTTTGGCTGCCGGGGATATAAGGTAACAGCGGCGCAGGAGCTTGTGCCCATCCTCCAGGAGGCGTTCCGGCAGCGGGTCCCGGCGGTGGTGGCCTGCCCAGTGGACTATGGTGAAAACTTGAGGCTGACGGAGAAACTGGGGGCCTGGGTCTGCCCTATTTGAGTGACATGGAACCTTGCGAGCGCACCGACATCGTCATCGTCGGCGGTGGCTTCGGCGGGATGAATGCCGCCTTGGCCCTGGACCGCCGGCTTAAGCAAGGCCTGAGAGCCGAAGTAACTCCCACAGCTAAGCCCCCGCCTATGGCGGTGAGAAAAACAAAGGCTCTGCCGTGTGCGGGAATGGATTCACCAGAAATACGGTCGCAAGCGCCATTTGGTGGGGCTGAATTTCTGGGCCCGAGGATTTTGCGTGAGCACGGTGGGGCTGGATGAAGCGATGGTCCGCGAATACAATCGCACTCAAGAGGAGCACGAAAAGAAAGAAGAGCAAGTCCAACTCGACTACTAAGAAGATCAGTTGGCAGGCCCAAAACCCCCTTCATAGGGGGTTTCCTCATACTACCCGCTCTGCGGGTAGGCCCGTTGGCGGATCTTATAATCACCATCGTTGAGGGCTACGAGGAGTTTACCAAGTTGAAGCGGAACGGGAGAAGGGTGGGCTTCCGTCACGTCGAAGCGGTCGCCTCGTCCAGAGCTCCTACCATGCCGAAGAGAACGTGCCCTGAGCGACCGAGCCGCTGCAAACCTCTGCCACAGGGGATTGTTCTCTCGAAGGGGACAAATAGGTGGCCGAAGTAATCATGCAGGTCTGCCGCGGCGACGCGGATAGGGGAGAGTTCAAGAAGTACCGGGTGCTAATCGAGGAAGGCATGACTGTGCTGGATGTTGTCCTCGCCATTCAGGCGAGCCAGGCCGGCGATCTTGCAGTGAGGTGGAATTGCAAGGCTGGCAAGTGCGGCTCGTGCAGCGCCGAGGTAAACGGTCGGCCGCGGTTGCTATGCATGACTCGCATGAATCTCTTCCCGACGGGCGGGCCAATTAGAGTTAGCCCGATGAGAACGTTCCCTCTGATCAAGGACTTGGTGACCGACGTTTCCTGGAACTACGAAGTCGAAAGGCAGATCCCCCCGTTTACATCGAAGCCGCGGGAGCCGGACGGGACTTACCGGATAATGCAGGAGGACATCGACCGGGTGCAAGAGTTTCGCAAGTGCATCGAGTGCTTCATCTGCCAGGACGTTTGCCATGTGATCCGCGACCACGACAAGAAGAAAGTCTTCTTTGGGCCTCGCTTTTTCGTGCGCCTGGCGGAGTTGGAGATGCACCCTCTCGATGCGGCCCCGCCCCGCACAGGACTGCTCAAAGGCCAGGCTGGGATTGGTCTTTGCAACATCACCAAGTGCTGCACGGAGGTCTGTCCGGAAGACATCCAGATTACGGACAATGCCATCATTCCGCTCAAGGAACGGTTGGTGGACGACTACTATGACCCGGTCATGTGGGTGATCAAGAAACTTCGCGGCAAGCGACCCGCTTAGCCGCGAGCGTGTCTCGCCGTGAGGTGCGCGGAGAAGAGCGTTATGGTTTAAACCGCCTTGGGTAAATCCGTAAAGCAAAGAAGACGATTAGCCGTTATATAGCCTCGGGTGGCCAAATAACTACCTTCTCACCCCTCTGTCACTGGACGAGAAGAGTTTGGTGGCCGATAGTCTTTGGTGCCCTTATGGTCATTATAGTTTCGGTCGTTGTTTCTCTTCTATCAGGAATGGAAGTGTGGAGACGAGTCTTGCAAAATCTTCTCTTAGTTTTTGGAGCAATTGCTGTTACCTATAGCGTTGGAGCTCTGATGAGGAATATTTTGGGGATCACCACACAATAGAAGCAAGGCGTTAATCTGACCTCAGTGGAACCCGTCAGAAGCTTCCAGAAACGGCTCTCTGGCTTTTAGTGAAAGCGACAACATTCTACTTGATATCTAATCTATTTATCTTGTCAGTAAAGAGTTGACTTCGAGATTCATGGTCCAGAATTTAAGCTGCCGGTCTTGAAAAGGGATTCCAGCATAATAGACTTAATAAGAGGAAGGAATAGTGACCCTATTGAGCTCATGGATGAAATCGAACGCTTGCCCAACAGTCTAAACCTCGCCTTCGTCGAGAGTCTCTACATCGATTATCTGCGGGACCCGTTGTCCGTGTCGCCTGACTGGCGTCGTTATTTTGAGGGATTCTCACAGAGCGAGGCCTCCAGCGGGAGAACAAGGCTCGGGCCTTCATTTCGCCCATCGAGCCTCTTCAATCCTCCCAGCAAGGATGGCGCTACCAGATTGGGAGAAGTCGAAGTAGCTGC
>JACPFE010000061.1 GCA_016183145.1 Deltaproteobacteria bacterium
AGTCGTTGGTGTTTCAGTTTTGAAGGTCCATGTACTTTATTGCTCTGGCTACGTCGGCATAAAAACTTGGTGGCCCCTCAGTCTCGGACGGTAGGAAAGCGATTGTGCGAGGGATTGGGCATCCGTGCTGACTTTAGTGCAGCAAGGAAAAGTGAAGGAGTCTTTTTTGTGAAGCTGGCGTGCAGAGCACCTCACTCAGCTCGTGTCGTTGGGAAAAAGCAGGGGGAAGGGGTCTCGTTTAGGGTTGGTGGCTAGTTGATCGAGGACACTTTTCAGATGTTGTTCAGCCTGGGGATGACGTTTTTTCACTGTATGGAGCACGCTCATTAATATTTCGCGGGTTTTGGCGCCCTCTTCGGATTGGGAGCCAAAGCTCACTTTGCGCGCGATGACGGTGGGGCGCAGTTCTCGTTCGCAGCGGTTGTTGTCGGCTGGGACTCTGCGGTCGTAGACCCAGTGGTAGAGTCGCTCGGAGTGGTCACAAAAGATATCCTGGATGCGGCGGATGGCCAAGTGTTGGGCGGGTTTTTGACAGGCCGAGACGATCTGTTGTTGGAGCTTTTTTGCCTGCGCGTAGTAGTGGGAATCCGAGAGCTCTTGGCTGCGCAGATGCATGGCGGAACTGAGCGAGGGGATGAGGGTGGCGGTGAAGGCAGCTATTTCTTTATCGTCAGGGAACTCTTTTTCGAGGTCTTCAACCTCACGCAAAAGGTGAGCATAGCAGTATTGCAGTTTTAAGGGGACACGGTTGTAACCGTTATAGCGATCCACCACTAAGACTCCGGCCAAGGGTTTTTCTCCCAGAACTTCTTTGGGCACACTAGCCGAACGAGTGGAGCGGAACAAAAACAGGCTCAGCGTTGGCGTACAATACAGCCAGGCATAGCCGTTTTTCCCATCGGTGCGCCAGCCCGTTTCATCGGCGTGACGCACGGGGGCGTGGCGGTACTGTTGGACCAAGGGTGGCAGCACGGCTTTGAATAAGCGCGCCATGCGGTGCAGCATTTCGATGAGGCTACCGATTTCCAGTGTTAACTGATCTGAAATACGTCCCAAGGGAATGCCGTGGAGATAGTGCATCGCGAGCACGCGAGCGGTGAGTTGGTTACCAAACAGGGCTTTGGGCAGGACGGCGGGAGCTTGAGCCTGAACCGCCCTTCGACAGCTCGGACAGAAGCCTTTTTGTAGTCGATAGAGGATGGGCTCTGGATGCGGGGGTGGAATCTCCAACACCGAGCGCTGGCGCCATCCTTTATCTAACAATGGGCCGCCACACTGTGGGCAGCGCTGCTCTAACGGGACCTCGATGGTGCGGGCAGCGTGAGCTGGATCGATACCTTTTCGTCCGTGGCCCGGATGCCCCTTTTGGGCTCCACCGGCTTTAGCCTGTTGCTCGGCTTCGCTGTTGGCTTTGACGGGCTTTTTGGCGGACGGAGTTGAAGAGCCGAAAAAGCCATCGGTTTGTTTTCTCTGGCGATAGCGCAGTTGAGATTTCAGCCGCTGGTTTTCTTCCAACAGTTGGTCAATCTTTTGCTGCTTCTCTAGACAACCGTTGCAAAAACTCATAGCGGCTGCTCACCACAGTCGCTGAAGGCTGGCGGCTTAGCCGTGCACAGGCGCTGTTGGACATGACGGCAAAGCGGATAGACATAAAGATCTTTGACCGCATGGCCAGCCATGCGATGGTGGCGGTCCATGCGGCCACGGCCCGTTGTGGACCCCACCAAGATCCAATTGGCCGCCCGATAGCAAGTGGCGCGAAAGCGGCTGGGGTCAACCAAGGTCTCCAGCAGTAACGGGCGATAGCCATAGCGGCGTTCCCAATCGAGGGGAAGTCTCTGAGCACAGCGCGAAAGAATCTTACTCGCTAAACCACGCACCCGTACCCAGGGCAGGATCAAAAACCGCGCGTTGTTGACAATCAGTTGGAGGTTGGCTCGCCGTTGTTCTTCACTCCATCCGATCCAGTGCTCCCTAGCCGCTATCCTCCACGCCGCAGAACTCCACAACAGACATGCCAGCACCTGATCGCTAGAGCGTGGAGAACCCACCCAATAGCAAAGCTGGGCGCCCACCGGAACCCGGTATCCCAGATAGTGATAGCGCTCCAGCAATTCCCTCCACCGCCTAAGCTCCTCTCTCCCTTCGACCACCTCAAACTGAAGCGGCTCAAATTCCCCTGCCGAGCCGATCACGTCGGCCTTAGGCTCACTGTGATAACTCAGCTCAATACGCCGTGCGCCGCGCCCACCCAACCGACGTAGCTCTGGCAATCTCAACCATCCCAACCCCTCTAAGCGCTCCAGCAACAGCCGACACTCATGATTCTTCAACCGCCCACTGGCGCGCCGCCAGTCAAGCAATTCGCAAATGGTGCGGGAAATCTCCGTACGCCCCAGAGAGCAAAAATCCCTGCTGACCTGTTGGATGAGCTCAAGCTCTTCGGCTGAGAAAGTGCGACCGCTGAAAGTTAAAGATTCACTGATCCGTGCAAACCCTGCCATGCGCTCTCTCCAATACGGTCCATTCTACCGTACCAGAGATGCGCGCATTTGGCCAGCCCAAACTTTTTCGCCGCACCCTCCCTTTTGATCACTGCCGTCCGAAACTGAGGCATTACCCCAACTTCTCACTTTCCAAAACGAGACTGACCATCTCCCCTTCGTCAGCCGCGAGTTCTTCATGAAGCCTCCGTCCTGCATAAACAGCTTCATCGGCAATCCGAATCTCTTCGACCTCCTCAAGGTAAAAAAGCCGCTCACAG
>JACPFE010000062.1 GCA_016183145.1 Deltaproteobacteria bacterium
AAGAAAGCGACCGCATTAGTGTCTGTTTTGACACCGAGCATGCCTTCGCCGCCGGCTACGACATTCGCACGAAAGAAGGCTACGAGCGGACTTTCGCTCAATTCGATGACGCGATAGGAATCGACCGCCTCGCCGCCTTTCACCTCAACGATTCGAAAAAAGAATTTCATTCCCGCGTCGACCGCCACGAACATATCGGCAAAGGATATATTGGCGTCGAAGCCTTCAGACTGCTCCTGAACGACAAGCGCTTCTGGGGGCTGCCGATGTGCCTGGAAACGCCTAAGGGACCGGATCTTCAGGAGGACCGGGAGAACTTAACATTGCTGCGCAACCTGATTGTGAGCCGCTAATATGCCGCGACGTCCATCGCTTTCGACGATTTGGTCGAGCGACTCGACCATCGCGGCGAGCGAATCGCGAGCCGCAGCGCCCGTCGTTGAAAAAACCATTTAGAATCGGCCTCCTTTTCCTGCGCGTTTGTGGCACGCGGATTGCGCTTTACGTTGGCCAGACAGAGGAAAGGAGGAAAAGGTCATGAAGAAACTCTTAAGCACAATCGCGGTGGCAGGTGGTTTGACGCTGCTCAGTGGAGTGGCGCTAGCCCAGTGGGGCGGTGGACCAGGCCGCGGCATGGGTCCGGGGATGATGCGGGGTGGAGGGCCGGGCTGGATGGCGGGTGGCGCTCCGTGCGCGGGGGCTACCAACGCTGCGACGGAGATTACCGAAGAGAAAGCCAAGGAACTGGCCACGGCATACGCCGAGCAGTACCTTAAGGGCTTCACCGTCGAGCGCGTGCTTCCGTTCACGGGTAGATTCCACACGATGTACTCCGTGGAGCTGAAGAACAGCGCCGGCGAAGTGCGCGCGTTGCACGTCAATCCTTATGGCAACGTGATGCCCTTTGGCGGTCCATGGCGCCGCGGCTAATGAGGCCACATTCCTGAACTGGAAGGCCCTGGAGCAATCCGCCTGGGGCCTTCTTCTTCGGAGAGAAAAGCGCGCCATGCCCGAGTCCACCTGGCCGCGCGGTCGCCGCGGTTAGCCGTCTCTTTTGTTTCCCCTAACCGCGGTGTTAATAATGGTTTTTGCCGATGCGAAAAATTATTCTACCGCGCCACTTCATCTTTTCGGTTCTTCTGCTCCTGGCGCTTGTCTTTGTCTATATTTTCTTTGAGGCCCAACGTCTCCAGAGCGAACTTTTACGCCAGACCGAGTCCAAAGGGCTGGCGTTGGCCGAGGCCATGGCGAACAATATTCGCAGCGCGATTCTCGGCAACTCACTATTGGAAGAACTCATCAGCCAACGGCTGCTCGACAACGCGCGGCTTATCGACCGGCTCCTGCGATTTCCACCGGTGGATCAGCAGCTCCTCAACGAAATCGCCGCCGCCAATCGTCTCCAGAAAATCGAACTGCTCGATCTCAAGGGACAGCCCGTGGAGCCGGCTGCGCGGGCACCGGACCCCCAGCATAGGCAAGAGATGATGGCACGGATGCGCAAGTTTCACCCGGAGGAATCTATCGAACAACGCCCGCCGATGATGTATATGTGGGGTCGCCGTTGGCGCCCGCCGCAAGACGAAGGCCAGCCCCCGCCGAAACTCGCGGAGCGCAAATTTTGGGAAGGCAGCGTTTTCGGCGTCGCCATCGGCGCGCGCAGCTTTCCCGGCATCATCGCGGTGCACGCCAACGCGGACTATATCTTAAACTTTCGCAAAGAGATCGACCTGCAAAAACAGATCGCGGAACTCGGGCGCCAATCCGATATCGAGCGTGTCGCCCTGGTGGATAGCCATTTCAAGATTCTCGCGCACACCGACCCCCGACTCATCAATCAGCGGCAGGACAGCCCGCTTTTAGTTCAAATCAAAGCGAGCCGTGAGCCGCTTCGAAGGATGGTCGAGCTAAGCGACGGCGCGAAGTATCTAGAGATCGTCAAATCCCTGGACACGAGCGGTTCGAACCTGGGCTTTTTGGCAATCGGTCTATCGCTCAAATCCATGGAGGACTCATGGCGGCGCAGCCTGCGCTCCATGCTGGTATTCGGTTTCGCAATCGTGGCCGTGGGCATACTCGGCATGGCGGCGATCTTTTACAATCAGCAGGGCCATTTGCGAAGGATCAAGTCCCTGGAGGCGGAAATCAGCCGCCAGGAGCGGCTCTCCGAGTTGGGAAATCTTGCCGCGACGGTCGCCCATGAAATCCGCAATCCTCTCAATTCGGTGTCCATGGGCTTGCAGCGCCTCAAAGCGGAATTCTCGCCGACCCAAGATCACGATGAATATGCGCGCTTCTTAAGCCTCATACAGGGAGAAGTGCAGCGGCTCAACGCCATCGTCGAACAGTTCCTTTCGCTCGCCCGGCCGCTGAGTTTGAAGCGCGAGAAAATCGCCGTCGACCAGTTTCTCAACGAGCTGACTACGCTCGCAGTTGGCGACGCCACATCTTCGAACGTAAGCATCGCTCTGAACATCGCCCCCGGCCTGCCGCCGCTCGACGCCGATCCGAATTATCTCAAACAACTCCTGCTCAACCTGATTCTCAACGGCGTGCAGGCGATGCCCGCCGGAGGAACGTTGACCGTCGCAGCCGATGCGGATAAAGATCATTTGCGGCTCACGGTCGCCGACCAGGGAAGCGGGATCGAGCCGGAGTCGATGGTAAAAATTTTCGAGCCCTATTTTACGACTAAGGCCAACGGTTCGGGTCTGGGGCTCTCCATCGCGAGCAGGATCGCCGAAGCTCACGGCGGCAAGATCACTGCGGAAAGCGCGCCGGGCCAGGGCTCCCGGTTTCAGGTTTTTCTTCCCTTCAATACTGCCGAGGCATAGATGGCTGAACGGTTTCGAATTCTCGTGGTCGATGACGAAGCGACCCAACGGGAGCTGGTCTGCGGCTATCTCGAGAAGCAGGGATTCGAGGTGGCGGCGGCGCCGAGCGTCGAGCGGGCGTTGGAGCTATTCCGCCAAGAGCCCGTCGAGCTGATTCTCACCGATCAACGAATGCCCAATCTCTCCGGCTTGGATCTGCTCAGGGCGGCGCAAGCGATCAACCCGGAAACCAACGTCATCGTGATGACGGCCTACGGCAACATCGAAACCGCCGTGGCAGCGATGAAAGCCGGAGCGGCCGATTACTTGACCAAGCCTCTTCACCTCGAGGAATTGCTGCAAAAAATCCAGCGCATCCGGGAGCGCTGCCGCCTCTACGAGGAAAATCGCGAGCTGCGCGAGGAATTAAAAGAGCGCCACCGCATCGAGGGCGTCATCGGCGAGAGCGGACAGATGCTCGAAGTCATCTCTTTAGTGCAGCGCGTGGCTCCCAGCGAAGCGACCGTCTTGATTCGCGGCGAAAGCGGCACGGGCAAAGAGCTGATCGCCAAAGCGATTCACTATGCGAGCCCCAGAACCGCCCGGCCGCTGGTGCGGGTCAACTGCGCGGCGCTGCCGGAAAATCTGCTAGAGTCCGAGCTCTTCGGCCATGAAAAAGGCGCGTTTACCGGCGCCATCGCCGCGCGCAAGGGCCGCTTCGAGCTCGCCGACGGTGGCACCCTTTTTCTCGATGAGATCGGCGACTTGCCGCCCCACTTGCAAGCAAAGCTCTTGAGAGTGCTTCAGGAGCGAGAATTCGAACGGGTCGGCTCCAGTCAGACGGTCAAAGTCAATGTGCGCATCTTGTCGGCGACTCACAGAGACTTAGACGCGCTGCTGCGTTCCGGCCAGTTTCGCGAGGATCTTTATTACCGGTTGAACGTCGTGACGATCTTGCTGCCGCCGCTGCGCGAGCGGCGCCAGGATCTGGCGGCTCTGATGGATCATTTTTTAAGGCTCTTTGCCGCGAAAAACGGCAAGACGATACGCGGCTTCAGCCAAGAAGCGCGCCAGTCCCTGCTGCGCTACGACTACCCCGGTAACGTCCGCGAGCTCGAGAATCTGATCGAACGGGCGGTAGTGCTCAGCCGCGGCGACGTGATCGGCGGCGGGGATTTGCCGCTGACGCTGGAGGCATCCGAAGAAAAGAGCGGTCATGAAACCCAATTGACCGCGGCGGTGGAGGGCCTGGAACGGCGCATGATCAAAGAGGCGCTCGCGCGAGCGGACGGAATTCAAACTCGAGCAGCGGAGTTCCTCGGCATCACCGAGCGCGCATTGCGTTATAAATTAAAGAAATACGGCCTCCAGGGGGCCGACTCGGAGCCCTCGGCTAACCCGCAGGAATCGTGATTTCAGGGAAAAAGTACTGCACGACCAGACCGATCAGGTAGCCGAAGCCCGCCGCGGCGACGGCGATGGCGAAGAACTGCGCGCCGGACCGCGCCAGCGGCTTGGCCGCGAGATAGCCCTTGAACACGCCGACGCCAAAGAGCGTCAAGGCCGACAGCGCAACGGAGAGATAAAGGGCGGTAATGCCGTCAATCAGGAAAAAGGGGACGATCGGAATGAACGCGCCGGCGATGAACGAAGCCGCCATCACCAACGCGGCTTTCAACGGCTGGTTGATATCCGCGGAGCCGAGACCGAACACTTTTTCCTGAAAGGTCCTGAGAAAGACGTCCCGTTCGCGCAACAGAAGCTTGACGATGCTGTAGCTTTGCTCCCGCGGGAGCCCTTCCTGACCGAGCGATTTGAGCAGCCCTTCGGCGGCGAGGTAGGGTTCTTTCTCGGCGAGCACCTCAGCCTCGCGCAGCTCCTTGTCGAATATTTCCTTTTGCGCGTTCGACGATAAATAGGAGCCGGTCGCCATGGAGATGGCGCCGGAAAACATCGCGGTGAGACCGGTGATAATCACGACGGTAGCGTTTTCCGTGGCGCCCTGAACGCCTGCCAGCAACCCCACGGTGCTGATAAGTCCGTCCTGCACCCCGAACACCAGCTCGCGGATGCGCGCCCGGCTTTCAATAACCTCTCTTTTGGCTTCAATGGCCTGCAGCGACATTGTTAAATTCGAAGATGGAGGATAGAGCGTTGAGCATGGCGATCTTCTATCCTCGATCTTCTATCTTCCAGTTATTTTCCCGTCTTCAGTACTTGAGCTTGAGATCGCCGGTCGGCTCGCCAGGCTTCCAGTCCGACGGACAAAGACGCTCGGTGCGCAGGGCCTTGAGCACGCGCAACGTTTCTTCGACGCTGCGGCCGACGTTGGCGTGGCTGATCACCAGGTAGGTGACATCGCCGAAGGGATTGATGATCGCCGTCGCGCGCAGGCAAACCCCTTCTTGCTCGTCGAGCACGCCGTAAGCACGACTCACCGTTTTCGTTTCGTCGCTGAGCAGCGGATACTGCACACCCCCAAGTTCCTCCGCCCATTTGCGATGGCTGTCGATGGAGTCGACGCTGACGCCGAGAATCTCGGCCTGCTCGGCGCGAAACTCGCGCGCGAATTTGCTGAAGCCGGTCACCTCCGTCGGACAGATGAAGGTGAAATCGGCGGGATAGAAAAAAAGCACCAGCCACTTTCCTTTGTACCACTCCAGGGAAAAGTCGGAGACCTTTCCCTGCAACACTCCCTTCAAGCTGAATCCCGGCGCCTTTTTCCCAAGCATGACCATAGACTTTGCCCTCCCTTTACCATCAGGTGAGGTCGTCCCAGGTGGAATAATGAGCACGATCCTTTCACCCACAGAGCTGATCGTGGAACGATCCGCGATGGGCCTTGATCGATTTTCCCTCCCCGCTAAGTCCTAGCCAGAATCTGCATCGGGTTGAGCGGCCGCCCGGGGCGGAAAACGGCGAGGATCGAACGCGACCACGGAAGGATTTACCAGATTGAAAAGGAATCGTCACCCTTCGCCCTGTCGGTCGAAGTCAACCAATGCTTGTCAACCTTGGCGCCGTTGATGAGTCCAAAAAAGTACAACCGCAACATTTGCTCGATCAACTGCGAGAACGGCAAGTCGCGCCTCGGCTGGTACCAGGTGTAAATCCAGTTCATCGCGCCGAAGAGCGCGAAGGTGGCCACGCGCAGATCGACGCGCTTGCCGCCCTCCTTTTCCTGCAGCTCGCCCAGCAGGTCCATGAGGACTTTGACGTAGCGGCGCTTGAGCACCAAAATCTTGTCCTGGAACTCGCCGCTGAGCGATTCGTCCTCATGGGCCATCACCTTCATCTCGTGCATGTTGTGTAAAAAGAAACTCAGATGGTTTTCGGCGAAGGCGCGGATGCGCGCGTGCACGTCCTTGTGCGCCGATGCCGCTTGCTCCCAGCGCTGCAACAGGGTGAGGAAGCAGCGTTCTTGAATGAGATAGAGCAACTCTTCTTTGGTCGTGAAATAATAATAGAGGCCGGCCAGGCTCTTGCGGGTGGCGCGGGAAATGTCGCGCACGGAGGTGTGGTGGTAACCTTTTTCGGCAAAAATTCTTGCGGAAATTTTGAGAATCTTTTGCAGCGTTTCGTCGTAATGACGGGTTGCGGGTTCCAAGCGATTGGACATGAGTGAAAAGATATTTGCAAATCGACCCTGAGGTGTCAACCTGGATACCGGCCTCCTTGGTCGAAAACAGGTTGATGACTCTCGTCCATTGATGCTATTCGGAAGCCTTTGCAAAGCCGCGCCTCGGGTGGCGGAGCTTTTTCAGTGCCATCTCCTCGAGTTGGCGAATTCTTTCTCTGGTGACGCCGAATACTTTCCCGGTTTCTTCCAACGTGTATTCAGCTTTTTCGCCAATTCCGAAGCGCATGCGGATGATCTTTTCCTCCCGCGGGCTCAGGGTCGTCAGGATTCGTTGGGTCTCGCGCTGAAAATCCAGAGAAATGGCCGTTGCCTCAGGGTCGGGAGCGTGATGGTCCGCGATTAGATCGGCGAGAGAAGCTTCTCCGTCCTCGCCCATGGGCGCTTCCAGCGAAACCGGTTCCTTTACCAGTTGGCGCACCGCCCCGACCGCTTTGAGGGGCAGCGCCGTTTCTGTAGCTATGTCCTCCAGGGTCGGCTGGTGGCCGAGATTCCTGACGAGGCTATGTTCCGCCGCAGTGAATTTCCTTGCCATCTCGACCATATGAACCGGGATGCGGATGGTCCGCGCTTGGTCGGCCAGAGCCCGAGTTACCGCCTGGCGTATCCACCAGCTCGCATAGGTCGAAAACCTAAAACCCAGCCGGTGGTCGAATTTCTCCACCGCCCTCATCAGACCGATATTTCCTTCCTGGATGAGATCGAGAAACTGAAGGCCCCTGCCGCAATAGTGCTTTGCGATGACGACGACCAGGCGCAGGTTGGCCTCGATGAAGCGCTTTTTGGCCAAGGCAACGTCCGCCTGCTTGTCGTTAGTGCTCGCCACCAGCCGCCGTATTTCCGCGGCGGGAATTCCCATTTGGGCTTCAATGGTGTGCAGCGCTCGTTGCTTCGCTTTTCCTCCGGTTTCCTGCTCCACTTTCTGGAGGTTTTCGTAGATTCGTTTGTGGCTGTCGACGATATCTGCGATCTGACTGCGGTTAAGCTCAAGCCTTTGTAGCGATAGGGTAATCTTCTGCCTCTGGCGCATCAAATTCCGATCCAGTTTGTCGCGTTTGATCGCACTCATCCGATGGCCGAGTTGTCCGGTTGTGCGTTCGTACCGGCGCGCCAGATATTTGAGCTTCGCCAATCCCTTTTGGAAACGAAGCTGAGTGACCCTGCCGTCGCTCGCCGGATTCCCGGAGGCTTGTTTTGGCTCGTCTATGACATCGCGCGCATCAACAAGGCCGCTGGCGACCTTCTTCCCGACATCGAGCACCCGATGGAGCGCGACCAGGGAAGATAACGCCCCAGCGGCGATCTGCGCCTCGCCTTCCGCGATGCTTCTGGCAAGCTCACTCTCTTCTTCACGGCTGAGAACGCCTATGGGTCCTATCGCGCTTAGATATGAGAAGACGGAATCCGTGCGCTTTCCTGGGGTCTCGACGTCGATATCCGCCTCGGATTCTTCCGCCTCGGATGGCCCGTCAAACTGATTGGCATGGTCCAGCGGTTGGGGAAAGTCCCAGCCGCTTTCACCGGAGTGCTCCTGCAACCCGGTATCGGCAGTATCAAGGAACTCGCGCGAGGAAGCCTTACTGTGTTTGCGGTAGAAGCGGTTAAAGGTATTCATGTAAGTTTATGCCGTGGGGGTCATGCGGACGCATTCGGTGGTCATGCGTCCTTGTCGGATAGCTAAAGATTCCGGTCGCAAAATGCTACTTGGGAGAACCTTGTTGATATGGCAGTTTCGCGCAATAAGCAAGGGCTCGGCAGTTGCCGTCACGGCCCTACGCTCGCCCCCAAACCTTGACGGCGGTGTCAACAACCAATTTCAATTTACTCCACTGCTCCTCTTCGGTGAGCAGGTTGCCTTCCATCGTCGAGGCGAAGCCGCATTGCGGGCTGAGCGCGAGATTTTCCAGCGGCACGTACTTGGTCGCTTCGTCGATGCGCTTGGCAAGCTGGTCTTCGGATTCCATCGCCGGTAGCTTGCTGCTCACCAGGCCCAACACCACGGTCTTGCCGCGCGGCACGTAGCGCAAGGGCTCGAAGGTGCCGGCGCGCTCCGACTCGTATTCAAGCAGAAACGCGTCAACTTGCAACTGGCCGAACAATTTCTCGGCGATGGCGTCGTAGCCGCCTTCGGCGTACCACTGGCTGCGGTTGTTGCTGCGGCAGAGATGGATCGCGAGCGTGACGCCCGGACGCTTGGCGCCTTGGAGACAAGCGTTGTCGGCGCGGACCGCTTCGTCGAGCGCTTGGTCGGGATCGAGTCCTAACTCGGTCTTAATATAGTTGCGCCATTTGGGATCGATGTAGTAGCTGTAGCGCGGCGCGTCGATCTGCACGTACTGCGCGCCTTCGCTCGCCAGCGCTTGGATCTCCGCTTTGATGATCGGCACGATGTCCCAGAGAAATGCCGAGTGATTCGGGTAAACCTTATCGCTGATGCCTTTCTTATAGTAGATCGCGGGAAACTGGTTGGCGGTGGGCAGCGTGACCTTGATGTCGCCGGGGCTTTGCTGCTTGACGAAGGTGAACTCATGCTGGGTCAAGCGCCGCGTCTGTTTGATCTTGCCCACGACGATGCCGGGCACGCGCGAGGGCTGAGTGGACGATCCGGCAACGCTCGCCTGCCACTGGCGCAGG
Source organism: Deltaproteobacteria bacterium (assembly GCA_016183145.1). Taxonomy (GTDB): domain Bacteria; phylum Desulfobacterota; class Binatia; order UBA9968; family UBA9968; genus JACPFE01. The sequence continues at coordinate 9,085 of JACPFE010000062.1, forward strand.
AGATTATCGCTCTAGTCGATCCCCTCCACCGCGTCGTTGAAGTCGCTCATGAAGTTGACCCGGCGCAGCTCGCCGTCGGTGAAGATCCTGAAGCCAAGGTCTTTCTGGCGCTGGAGCGCTCGTAGGATATGCTCATCTTCCAACGCGCGCAGTTGTTCACCGCGGCTTCCAGCGCTACGCGCCTGCAAGAGTTCGGCTGGCCGTAAAAGACTGCCGATGGGGTCGGCGCGATAGTAGGTTGTCATAAAATCTCCTTAAGATTTGGAATACTAGAATGTTGGAATGATGGATTGTCCGAGTCCAATGAACGGATTGATGGGGTAATGGAGTATTGGAATG
>JACPFE010000328.1 GCA_016183145.1 Deltaproteobacteria bacterium
GTCTTGAATTCAAAAGCCCAGATTTCTCACCTCGAATAAAATCAATAAAATGAAGCCTGACACGGTACTCCCGCCGCCCTTAATGTTTAGCCAGACTTTTAAAGAATCCTTCCTTTTCCAATTCGTCGAGCAACGTTTCGTCCACGAATTCTTCAGGACGACGCCCTTTTAGCTCAGCATTTTTTTCACCGAAGAAGTCCAACGTATCCTTCATCCCCGCCATGTTGACCCGGGGTGGAAAGGTGAAGCGACGGGCCGCGTCTTCGTAAGTGGCGTTGAGAATTTCCTGATTTTCGATGCGCAGTCTTTTAGCCATAACCGTGAGGCTTCTTTGACGATCGGTCCTCAAAACATAGGCGGCTTCAGAGTAGGCCCTGACAAAGCGTTTTGCGATGTCGCGGTTGTCACGGAGATAGCTGCGCCGCAGGTAAGCTGTTGACTGGGAGAAGTTGACCCGCATCTCTCCCATATCTCCAAGCACTCGGTAACCCGCCTTCACGGCCATCATGAGATGGGGCATGGAAACAATCGTTGCATCGACAGTCCCTGCGAGAAGAGCTGCGAGCCGCGTTGGCTGGTCTCCTAAGGGAATAATGTTAACCTCCTGCCGTTTAAGGCCCCACTCCCTAAAGGCTAACTGATAGGCAAGATCATGAGAGCCGCCGAAGTTCAATATCGCCAGTTTCTTCCCTCTTAATTCCTTGGGGGACTTGATCTCAGGTCTGGAGACAAAGGAAAAAGGGAAGTGATTGTAGGCAGCCGCGATAATGACGATTTCTGAGCTTCGGGCTGAGGCCAAGAGTGGTGTTGTCGCTGAGCCGGTGGCGAATTGGGTGCTTCCACCCAAGAGAGCAGCCACAGACCGGGCGCCACCTGTAATCATCACCAGATCAACATCGAGTCCGTACTTATCAAAGATTTTAAGATCTTTAGCGACCCATGAAGTACTCTGAAAAGCGCCGAGCCCACCAAAATCCGCAACGATTTTGTCCGCCGCGTATAAGTTCCCGCAGTTGAGCCAGAGAAAAGAGAAAATAATAAGAACTCTGATCGAATGAAGAAAGGTAACTCTAAGAGCCTGCCTCTGAGTGCTCAAGATCACCTCCGGAAGTTTGATACGCATCGAATCCGGGACCGCAACGAACGCCCGGCAATATCCGAATGTTAACTCGATGCCGTTTTGCATCGGAGAGTAGCGGATAAAGTTGCTCTATGTCAACTTCAATCGCTGTCTTGTTCGCGACGAGACGGCTCTATGAACTATGCGAAATGCCGTGAATCCGTTGAAGCTGCTTGTCCCAATCGAAAATAGAAACGGATCGGTGTCATGATCAGAGATCGGTGTCAAACTTGCCTAAGTGTGTGTCCAAAAAGCAAACAACAAAAGCCTGGCACCATCTCCCACGGAGTCTAAAAGCGGCCCTCTTTTTCCAATTTTCTGACAAGCCGGTCATCCACCATCTCTTCGGCTTTGATGCGACGAATTTTTTCATTGCCCGCCCCCAGAAGGCGGATCACATTGCGCAGGCCCTCGATGTTGGGATAGATGCGCCGCTCGTACAGGTTGGTCATGCTTTGATAGCCTTCGGCTGCGTCCTCAACCTTGGGAAAGCGAAGCCCTCGAGCCAGACTCTTCATGACCAGGGGTTTGTTTCCCGGATCTTGAGTAAAACCGATTGCCTCAACGAGACCTTTCAGAACACCTTCCACGGTGTCGGGCGAAGAAGCGATGAAACTGCGTCGGACCAGAACACCGGTTCCCTGATACGGAATGGGCAGTTGAGCGAGGTCGGCGAGGGCGCGGTAGCCCTTATTCTTGAGAACCGCGGAAAACACGTAGCCGAGCTGAGCGCCGTCGATGACCTCCGAGGCGATCGCCTGAGCCCGCACCGAGTCATTGCCGACAACTCTTATCGTGATCCCGTCTCGTTTCGGTTCCAGTCCCCAATGATCCAGCGCCAGCATGGTGAAAATCCAACTGCCGCCGCTCATGCTGCTGACACCGAGCGTTTTTCCCTTGAGGTCGTCAGGGCTCTTGATCTTGGTATTCACCATGAACGTGCCGGTCAGTTTGTTGATGAGTCCGGCGACAAAAACCGCGTCCGATCCTTCCGCAATGGCGCCGAGGGTGGCGCCCGTGACTGATCCGACGTGGAATTGAGACTCGCCAGCGGCGAGCGCGGCCATGCCCACAGGCCCGCTGCGCACGTGAACAAATCTCAAGTCCAAGCCGTACTTGCGCAAGAAGCCCTGGTCTTGAGCCACAAAGACGACTCCTTCTCTCTCGCTAAAGGCGCCGGTGGTCATGAGGACGCGGGTCAGCGGGGTAGCCGCTTGTGCCCGCGGATGACCCATCGCAAGTAAGAGAAAAGACAAACCGAGTAGACAACTCAGTTGAATTCTCAAATCAGCCAATGGCTTCCTACAGGTTGGATTCGAAAGCATCGCTAACCTCTCGTCCAAAGCTTGTCGAAAAAGCCACTCTTTTCCATCTCATCCAGAAAACGGCGATCGATGAGATCTTCCGGTTTCACTTTCTTTGCCCGCGGGTCGATCTCCGCGACCTCCTCCAGAATCGCCTTGAACGCTTCCGTCTTGACTTCCAGTCTTGGCTCCAGCGCTTTGATCTCGGCATCGTAACCCGCGTCCAGAACTTTTCGATCCGTGACTCGCCACTGCTTGCCCAGAACCCTGTAAACGAACTCTTTGTCCGTATGGAGAATCTTCGCAGCTTCCGCCATCGCGCGCATGAACTGCCCGATGGCTTGAGGGCGCTTCGCCACCAGCGAACGGCGCGTCGCGAAAGAGGCGGCCGCGTAGGGCAAGCGAAAATCCTGGCCATGGATCAAATAGCGGTAGCCGCGCGCGACGGCTTGCGCATCGGCGGGGGCCGTCATCGCTGCCGCGTCGATCGACCCGTTGAGCAGCGCCGCAAGGTTCTCCGTCGCGCCGCCGGTCTGAATGAAAGTAACGTCCCTCATGGGGTCTAATGCCAGACGCCTGAGAACCTGGACCGTAAAGTAATGTGTGTTACTGCCGATGCGCGTCACGCCGATCTTTTTACCCTTGATATCCTCCGGTCGCTTGAGATCCGGTTTGGCGATGATGCTGTGCGTCAGGATGTTTTTGTTGCTGCCGATAAAGACGAAGTCGGCGGATCCTTGGGCGAAGGCTCGCACCAGGCCGACGGCGCCGGTCAAAGCGACCTCGGATTCGCCAGCGAGCAGCGCCGCCGTCACCATGCCGGAAGAGGAAATATAGACAAGCTGGAAATCGAGATTATGCTTGCGAAACAGCCCGGCTTCCTGGGCGAGATAGGGCAGGCACTGCGACATGACCATGCTCGAGTTGATGCCGGTCAGCTTCTCAGCCGCCGCGCAGACTCCAGCAACGCCAAGAGCGCAGAAAGCAAGCGCAGCGCCTGAAAATTTAGTATTCAAATAAAGCTTCACGGTTGGCCTCCTTACCAGGGAGAGGATGGAAAAGGTGACATGCACATTTATTTACGCTATCGACGGTCTATTGCCCTAGCTTATGATTAGCTCAGAAGACAGGGGCAGGCAAACCTTATTGCTATTTTCTTTTGCCTTGACGGGCCGATCCGGGCCAAATATTCTGATACCTCTCGATGATCGCGCTTTGACTCAATGACTTTGGCATCCAACGCGAGCGATGAACGGCGCTTCGGGAGGGAATAAAAGATGCGGTTGCACGATTTCCTCGACTATCATGCCCGTGAACGCGGTGACGCGGAGTTTGCCATCCAAGGAAACCGACACCTGACCTATCGTGAGGCACTCGTTGAAACCAATCGCTTGGCCAACGCCTTCGTCAACGCCGGCCTCCAGATCGGCGACCGGATCGCAGCGCTCTCCAAGAATAGCATCGAGTATGTCCTCCTATATTTCGCCGCTTCCAAGGCTGGCGTCGTTCCCGTCCATCTCAACTACCGCCTCGCCCCTCCGGAGTGGAGCTATATTATCAACCATGCCGGCGCGAAGTTGCTCCTCGCTGGAGGCGAGTACACCCACGCCGTAGAGCCGATCCGTAGCGAGCTGCAGACCGTCAAACGCTTCGTGGCAACCGACGGTGCTGGAGCCTCAGCGTGGGACGACTACCATCAGTGGGTGGATAACCAGCCGGCGACAACCCTTGACCGCCTTATTACGGAAGACCATGACCTCTGCCAAATGTACACCAGCGGCACGACCGGCGAGCCGAAGGGAGCCGTGCTCACGCACCGGGCCGCCACCGCGCACCTGGTGCAAAGGGGGCACATACTCAAGAGTGAGCCGCGCGAGCGCTGGCTCCTGGTCGCTCCGCTATTCCACGCTGCCGCAGCCAGCCAGGTGGCCTGCCAAAGCGTCTATTGGGGCAGTTGCCTCTACATCCAGGCGGACTTCCATCCCGTCGATGCGGTCCGTGCGCTCAGCGAGGAGCACATCGCTGTCGCGCACATGGTGCCGGCGATGATTCAAGCCTGTCTCGTGGGAGTCCCCGACGTGGCCCGGCGTCGTTACGACGACCTGCGCCTGATGAGTTACGGTTCGTCACCCATCGCAGAACAGACATTGCGGCGCGCCATTGAGGTATTCAAATGCGACTTTGTCCAGGGCTACGGAATGACCGAGACGATCGGCCTCACCGTCCTGACTCCTTCCGACCACCGCCGCGCGCTCGCGGAGAAACACGAACTGCTCCTCTCCGCCGGACGCCCGTTGGTCGGGACGGAGCTGCGCATAGTCGACGCCGATGACAAACCTCTGCCCAACGGCACAACGGGTGAGATCATCGCCCGCGGACCGCAGCTCATGAAGGGCTACTGGAATCGGCCCGAGGAGACGGCCGAGGCTCTGCGCGGCGGCTGGATGCACACCGGCGACGCCGGCTGCGTGGACGACGAAGGCTATCTCTATATCCAGGACCGCGTCAAAGACATGATCGTGTCCGGCGGAGAGAACGTCTACCCCCGCGTGGTCGAAGAGGTATTGTTCCAGCACCCAGCCATCGCCGATGCTGCCGTGATCGGCGTGCCCGACGAGCGCTGGGGTGAGACGGTGAAAGCGATTGTGGTCGTGCGCCGAGGGTTGAACGCAACGCCGGAAGAGATCATGGAGTTTTGTCGGGGCAAGCTGGGTCGTTTCGAGCAGCCTCGCTCGGTAGACTTCACTGACGATCTGCCACGCAACCCTAGCGGCAAAGTGCTCAAGCGCGCCCTGCGCGAGCCTTACTGGGCCGACCATCAACGGCGTGTAGCCGGAGCTTAGCCCGGATTCCTCCAAGAGTGGCGCTCAGGCGTGAAGACCGCAAGACCGGAGACCGGGTCAAGAGACCGAGAGACCGGAGACCGGAGACCGTCAGACCAGGTCAGGCAAACCTTATTGCTATTCTAAAGCCTGGCACCATTCCGGCTAAGATGATATTTCACTCGCATGGCAAAGTTCGCCGACTTCTGCACCGACTACTTCAAGAGATATTTTGATCTTCACCCCAGCGAGGCCATCTACTACGGCATCGGCGGCTACGATCATCTGCTCAACGACTATTCCGACGAGACTTATCAATCCGAAAAGGCTTTCGTCGAAGAATCACTGGCCAAGCTGCGGCAAGTTTCGGCCAACGAGCTAAACCAAGACGAAGCCATCGACCACGTCCTGCTCGAAGGGCGGTTGACGATTCAGCAATACGAGCATGCGAAAGAAGACTACCGGCTCAAGTGGCCGGATACTTACTTACCCATCGACGCCATCTACATTCTTACGGTTCGAGCGACGAACGATCTATCCGCCAATCTTTTGAGCCGCCTGGAGCGAACGCCGGGATTGATCCGACAAGGAATCGCCAACCTTTGCCGGCGCCACGCCAATCCGCCGAAGCTATGGACCGAGATGGCCATCGAGAGCGCCAAGGGTGGTATAAGCTTCCTGGACGCACTGCCGAGCCACCCGAAGGTTCAAGCCGAAGTTAAAGATAAGGAGACATTGCGCACCGCCCTCGACAAGGCAAAGAGCGCGATCAACGATTTTGCCGCTTTTCTCGAACGCGATCTATCGCGGCGCAGCAGCGGAGTCTACGCGGTCGGTGAAGAGCATTTTGACTTGCTGCTTAAGAAAAAACATTTCTTGAATCACGACGCGCAGAGTTTACTCGCCCTGGGCGAAGAGCTCTTCGCGAAAACCAAGCAAGAGCTCACTGCGCTGGCGGATGAGCTCGCATCGGGGAAAACCATCGAAGAGGTCGCGCGGAACATTCAGGACGACCACCCCTCCCTTGAAGCCGTCTTGCCCGCTTACCGGAAAGCGATGGAAGCCGCGCGCAACTTCGTCAAGGAGCAAAAGCTCGTCTCTTTTCCGCCGAAAGAGGAACTTCACGTCGTCTACACCCCGGAGTTTCGCCGCCATGAGATCCCCTTCGCGGCTTACCTGTCGCCGTCGCCGAAAGACCCCGATCAGGTCGGTTACTATTACGTCACGCCTGTGACCGACGACGATTTGCTGCGCGAACATAACTGGGTCGGCTTGGAGAACACTTCGGTCCATGAAAGCTACCCCGGCCATCACCTGCAGTTCTCCGTCGCCAATTCGATTCCGGTGGCCGCCACGCTGCCGCGGCTAATGAACGAATCGTCGGTTTTCTACGAAGGCTGGGCGCTTTACTGCGAGCAACTGATGCAGGAGCAGGGTTTCTTGAAGAGCAAGGAGCACCGCTTCGTCATGCTCAAAGACCGGCTCTGGCGCGCGCTCAGAATCATCATCGACATCAAGACACAGACCGGCAAGATGACTTACGACGAGGCGGCGGACCTCATGGTCCGCGAACTCCATTTTCCCCGCGCGCAGGCCTGCGGCGACCTCAATTGGTACAGCCAATCGCCCTCTGGCCCGATGGGTTATGCCCTGGGCTGGTCGATCATCACTCGATTGCGGGAGCAGGAACAGAAGCGGCTCGGCGGCAAATTCAGCTTGCGAAAGTTTCATGATAAGCTCCTGAGCGCCGGGAGCATCTCGCTGCCGCTGGTCGAACGAAGACATTTCACGGCATGATTCGTCTCATACCGCCAAGGGCGTCACAATTCGTGGGCGTTCCCAACTCGGCTACAGAATACTTTCCCGGTTGCCTCGAAAAATACCCCGAGCGCTCTGTTTTACGTCCACCTTACCGTCAGCGGAAGCAATCGCCATGCGTTAACAAAAATGGCCATAACGGTCCCAGAATGTTCGCGGATGAGCCTGGCAAGAACCGTTTGCGGAAGCCGAATATTACTAATAATGGCGATTTATCAAAAACTTACGAGCGATGTCTTGGGTGGAGCTGTAATGGAACGGAATTTGCCACGTCATTCCATTGGTCGAACTAAACTCAAAGGTCGAAAATTTGTAATCGCGCTGGAGGAAAAACATGTTTGAGGAAACCGTCGGATCCAAGATCTTTCCATTTGACAACACAACGAGCAACAAGGCCGAGGCTGGCGGTGATCACGCTTTCGCCAATGGTGCAAATCATGCGAGCGCAACGGCTAACAAGGGCGGGCCGAATGACCCAGATATCGCGTCGCAGACGGATCAGCTCTTAGAGCTTATTAATGAATTAAAATCCATCACCGAACGGGCCTGCAATGCAGCGGTTCGAGAGTCTGAGTGCGCTGAGCGGATTGAAGAATCAAAGGGAACCGAAGTTGCCAATCTGCAGGTTCGACTCAAAGAACAAGAGGAAGCTCTCGCGGCGCGGGATGCGGCCCTGAGAGAAAGGGAGGAGATATCTAACGCAAAGATCCAAGATTTGGAAATTCAGTTGCGAGAAAGACAGACTCGACTAGAGGTCCGAGAAATCGAAGTGGAGGACCTGAAAGCGAACTTGCGGGATATGACGACGCGTTTGCATGATGCGGAGTCGCAAGTCCAGGAAGGGAGCGGGCGGCTGCAAGCCGAGATGACCGAGCTCGCGCGTCAGCTCAAAGAGACGCAAACCGAACTGGAGGCCAAGGATCATCAACTAAGACACGCCGACGGTGACTTTAAGGCGAAGACCCAGGACCTCGAAGCCAGATTGCAGGATCTGGAAAGCCAACTCCAAGGCCGCGAAGCCGAACTGAAAGAAAAGGAAAATCTCATGCAAGCGGCCGCGGCCAGAGAAGTGGGAATCGGCAGACTCATTGCGCGCCTATCCGAGGAGTGTCGAAAGCTCAGCGCGGAGCTTCACGAGAAGAGTCTGATCGTTGCTCAATTGGAAAAAAAGCAGCGCCACTTCATCGGTGACGGAGCAGTGTGGAAAAAGGTCCTGGGGCGGATGAAAGAGGAAGAGCTTTAGTGCGACCCTTCGACTCGATCCTCGGCCTTGGCCGGGGGCTCTCGCTCAGGATTTCGCCCCACGGGCCTGCCGTGGGGCTCGGCTGCGGACTTGCAGAGAAACATTCACGGCAATACGGAGACTTATACCTCTCAACCGCTCTTGACCAGTGCGCGCCCCTCACGGTGTATAAAGCGGCGTAAAGTTAGTCCATAGCTTCCCGAATCAAACCTTGACTCTCTTTTGGAAATGGCGCATGGCTTGCTCCAGGGCTTCGCAGCTGAACTATTTTCGTTTGATCACATGCACCGCGGTGGCTTTGAATGACGCGACCGCATCGTCGCCTTCATGAAGCTTGCGTTCCAGGAAGGACGGCCGGGTGATCAGAGCGACGAGGCGGTTATCGCCGCATGCCAGCTCGGCTCGGTAGTGCGCGGGACGGCCGGGTGATCAGAGCGACGAGGCGGTTATCGCCGCATGCCAGCTCGGCTCGGTAGTGCGCGCCCCAGGGGATGATTTTAACCAGCTTGGCGATGAGCCGGATACGCGCGCTCGATTCAAAATCTTCGCCGGGCGCGCCGAGCGTGATGTCTTCAGGGCGAAGGCAAAGGAGCAGATGCTCGCCGGCTTGAAAATCGCCGCAGACTTCCACGCAGCCGCCATTGAAACGGACTTGGGCCCATCCTTCGTTAACCGTCTCTACGACTCCTGAGAGCTTGGTGTCGATGCCGACGAAGTGGGCCACCGCCTCGTTGACCGGCCTCAAGAACACTTCCGCAGCCGCCCCCACCTGATGAATCTTGCCAGCGATCAACACGGCGACGCGGTCGCCTAACATGAACGCTTCATCTCGGTCGTGGGTGACGAATACCGTCGTGATGCCCGTTTCGCGCAGGATGCGCTCCAGATCGAGCAGGAGCCCCTCGCGCGTGGGAGGGTCGAGAGGAGAAAAGGGTTCGTCCAATAGAAGGAGTTCCGGGTCGAGCGCCAGGGCGCGGACCAGGCTGGTGCGCTGGGCCTCGCCGCCCGAGAGGCTTCGGGCTTGCCGGCTCGCTAGATGCTCGATGCCCAGACGTGTTAGCCACGGGTTGATACGCTGCTCAATGGTGCGCCCGTCGAGCCCTCGCAGTTTTAGCCCCAACGCCGCGTTGTCATAGACCGAGGCATTCAACAGGAGGGGTTCCTGGAAAACGCTCGCCATGCGGCGTCTGATCGAGAGGCCATCGGTTGGGCTCACTTCACGGTCATGAAAGTAGATTTTACCCTGGGTCGGCTGCTGGAGCAGTCCCATCAGGCGGAGCAGCGTCGATTTTCCCGCGCCGTTGGGGCCCATGACGGCGAGAACCTCACCGGGATAAACCGCAAGGGAATCGACCTCGAGAACCGTGGGCTCATCGTAGCGAACGCGAATACCGTGAAGGCTCAAGAGGGCTTCGGCCATCGCAACTGCTCGCGCTGCTGAATATGGGTGAGGAGGAAGTTCACCGCAAAGGTCAGAAGGAGAAGGATCAAACCCAGAGCGATGGCGATCTCAAAATTTCCCTTGCCGGTCTCCAGAACCGTCGCCGTCGTCAGCACGCGGGTCTGCCCACGGATGTTGCCGCCAACCATCATCGAAGCTCCGACTTCGGAAATCACCCCGCCGAAGCCGGCCATTACGGCGGCAAGCAGAGGCAGCCTGGCTTCCTTGGATAGGAGCCACAGCAATTGCAGGCGCGAGGCGCCGATGCCCAAGAGCTGGAGGCTCAGATTCGGATTCAGTGTCTGAAAGGCGGCCATCGTCAGACCCGCGACGATGGGGAAGGCGATAATCAGTTGAGCGATAACCATCGCGGTTGGGGTGTAAAGCAACTCGAGGAATCCCAGTGGTCCGCTGCGCCAGAGGAAGACCGAGACAAATAGTCCGACCACGACCGGCGGAAGACCCATGCCGGTATTGATTAGGCTGACGGCGAAGCTCCGGCCGGGAAAGCGAGCCAGGGCGAGCGCTATCCCTATAGGTATTCCAACCGCGAGCGAGAGCAGAGTGGCGGCGCCGGAAATCCAGAGCGAGCGTAAGGTAATGCCGAGCACCTCAGAATCGGCGGTCAGGATATGTACCAGCGCCTGCTTGATGCCTTCCCAGATGAGCTCCACGTCAACCTCCGATTTCTTCTTCTCGCTTGCCGGCGATCGGAATGAAGAGCGGCTGCCCGAACTTTTCCAATCCGAAGCTCTTGATCACGGCCTGGGTCTCCGGAGCGACCATGAAATCGGCGAAAGCCTTTCCTCCGACAATGTTGATTCTCGGGCCGTTGGCGGGATTTACTTCCATCACCGAATAGATGTTCAACAGCGGCTTGTCGCCCGCCAAGAGAATGCCCAGCGCCAAACGTTTTTGCAACGCGAGGTAAGTAGCGCGGTCGGCAATCGTGTAGGCGACGCGGTCGTTGGCGATGCCGAGGGTCGCGCCCATGCCCTGGCCGGATTCGATGTACCAAGGGCCCTTGGGCTCGATCCCCGCCGTTTTCCAGAGCGATCTTTCGAGCGCGTAAGTGCCGGAATTGTCGCCGCGAGAGACGAACCTGCTCGCGCTTGCCGCGATCCGCTTCATCGCCTCGGCGCTGCTCCTGGTCGATTTGATCTTGGCGGGATCGTTCGCCGGTCCGAGAAAAATAAAGTCGTTGTACATGACGAGGCGGCGGTTCGTTAGCTTCCCTTCAGCGACGTACTTCTTCTCAAGGCTCGGCGCGTGGACCAGCGCCACGTCGGCCTCTCCTCTGGCAGCCAGAAGGAGAGCTTGGCCCGTTCCCACTGAAATCGTTTTCACCCCGTAGCCGGTCTTCTTTTCAAACCGAGGAACGAGCACGTCAAGCAGCCCCGAGTCCTGCGTACTGGTGGTGGTCGACAGGATGACGGACTTGCTCGCAGTTTCACTTGCGAGGAGGCAGGAGGGGATTGCCAGAATAAGAGCGAGTATAACGAGCAAGGATGTCTACTTCTCTTTGGCGCGCAGCTGATCGATCAAAGCGGTAATTTCTTCCAGGCGGCTGCGCACTTCCGTGTCCGCTTTTCTCACTTCTTCAGCCGGCGCGCCCTTTTCGACCGCGTCCTCAAATGCCGTCACGGCGACGCCGAACACCTTCAGTACACGGCGCGTTTCATCGGTGGGCATAAGCGTTACCTCCGTTCAAATCGTTCAAACCGTTCAAGCAGCTCAAAACGTCGCCATTCACGGTCGGGCGAACCCTCCTAACCGGCTTGAACGATTGGAACGTTTTGAACGACTTGAACTCTGTCAAGGGTTAGTCCAAGCTCCCGCAGTTTTTTCTCGGGAACCAGACCGTTTTGATCCCATCCCCTTGCTTGGTAATAGCCCTGGAGCATTTCTCGGAGTTCGTTCGATGTCAGGCCGGTACCCTGAGCCACGCCGGTGGGGAGGGTTTCGCTCAGCAGCCGTTCCGGCAGCCAGTCGTCAGCGGAGCGCCAACCTTCGCGCATATTGAAAAGTTTTTTTAAATTATGAATGCGCTCGCCGATCCGCCTTAGCTCATCGCTTGAACAATCCCACCCGGTGACCTTGCTCAGTAGCTCTGCGCCCTCGCCGTAGAAGTCGGTAAAGCACTTGCGCAGAAATTTACAGACGATCAGCGAATCGAGCACTGCGGCAAAATCCTCCGAAGCGGCGACCAAAGCGCCTCTGCCGGCGTCAGCGCGCAGCCGATCGACCTCTCCCGAGAAGTCGGCCTCGTAGGCGCCGGAGCGATTGTGGCAGGCGCCACGCGGGCTCACCGCCAAGCCCAGGGCCATGGTCTTCAGACTGCGCGGCTCATAACCTGGGAGCTCCAATCCCTTAACATGCATCGCCCAATACAAGCTCGCTCCGCCGATCTCGACCGCGGCCCGCTTCGAGCCTTCTGCCAAGAGCGCGCCCAACCCTTCGCGCCGGGCGATCAATGGGATGGCGGCGAGTAGAGCATTCGGCTCGCCGAAGCGCAGGTCCTGCGCTTCCGGCAGCAACCCTTTCTCGCTGCATTCCATTGCCCAGGACAAAGTGCCGCCGGTGCTGATCGTGTCCAGGCCATAGAGATCGCAGAGCTGCGCGGCTTGCAGGACCACCTCTGGATCTTTGATGCCGCAAAGCGGTCCGAGGGCGAAAAGGGTCTCGTATTCCAGTCGCTGTTCCGCGCCGTTGAGAGCTTTGAATAAGCGCTCGCAGCGAATCGTGCAGGAGGCGCAGCCATGCCGGCGGCTGAAATTGTGCTCGGTCAAGCTCTCGCCGCTCAAAGCCTCGGCGTGGTCAAAAGTCGATTGCTGGAAATTGCGCGTGGGCAAAGTGCCGAGGCGGTTAAAAACCGCCAGGTTGGCCACCGTGCCGATCTTTCGGTACTTGTCGGTCAGCGAGCCGAGGCTGCGCTGACGCAGCGAGTCCGCAATCGCCTCGATGCCTTTTGAATCGGCCACCTGGGTCTCGCGCCCGCCGCAGACCGCGATGGCTTTTAGATTTTTCGAGCCCATCACCGCGCCGACGCCGCCGCGCCCCGCGTGGCGTCCTTCGTTGCTGATCGTGGCGAAGCGCACCCGGTTTTCCCCCGCTTTGCCGATGGCTGCCACGCACACCGCTGGAGAGTTCAGCTCGGAGCGAATCAACGCTTCGGTCTCGCATGGACTCTTTCCGCGCAACGGTTCGGCCGCTCTGATCTCCACTTCTTGATCGTTGATATAAATGTACACCGTGGAGGCAGCCTGGCCGGTGATGACCAGTGCATCCAGGCCAAGCCGTTTAAGCTCCAGGGCGAAGTGGCTGGAGGAGAGGGAGTCGGCGATGAACCCGGTAAGCGGTGATTTCGTGACCACGGCGAATTTTGCCGTAGTCGTGAGGCCGGTGCCGACCAGCGGCGCGCTCGTGAAGATGAGCGGGTTGGCCGGCGCAAAGGGATCGACTCCCGGCGGGGCAAATTCGTAGAGCAGGCTCGTGCCCAGGCCGATGCCGCCGAGGAATGCGCGCAGGCGCGCCTCCTCAAGCTCGCGCCAGGAGCTTTGCCTGGTACTCAAGTCGATGTGTAGGAGGCGACCGTGAAAGCCGTACATCGCTCAGCCTCCGGCATCCGCCGAAAGAATAAAAATCTTGTCCCCCGAACAAATCCTCGCGCTCGGACTGCGCACAAAGTCCAGGCCGTTGATATTGCAGGTGTAACCGCTAAATAGACTGCCCCCATCGGAATTGATCACGCGACCAACCAAGACCGGAACTCGCTCCGCGAGGGCGGCAAAGACATGTGAGAGAGTCGCTTCTTGCGGCAGCGCCAGCGAGACCTCTCGGGTCTTCGCCAACAGGCGGGCCGCGCCGAAGAGCTCCACGGTGCAAGTGAGAGACGATCTCATTCTTTCCCAGCGCTTCAACGCCTCCTCATAGTCTTCCGGTGTATTCATATTAAAAAAGCTCAAGCCCTCGGGGTCAAGGCGGCGGATCTCGTCCTCGCCGATTTTGCGGGTTCGCACCTTGTCATAGAGAAAAATCGGGCGCAGCTCACCGCGCTCAAGCTGCTCCTTGAGGAGCGGCAGTACGCTTCTTCGATAGACCGCATGGAGGGGCTGAAAACGCTCCTGCCAATAGGGCACGACCACATCGTAATCCGCGATTTGAGATGTGAGATATGAGATTAGGGAAAGGTTGGTGAAGGCGACATCGCAAGAGGTCACGAAACCAAATTCCCCCCGTGCCGCTTTGAGCCCGTAATAGATTCCACCCACCGGCCCCTGATAAGCGACCTCGTCGCGCACCAGGAGCGCCGGCAGCGGCGGCAGCTCCTGCTCCGGCGCGGCCACGACGACGGCTTCGGCAAACATGGACTTGAGCGCGCGCACGATGTGGACGATGAGCGGCTCGTTATCAAACTGGAGCAGCGCCTTGGGCCGGCCCATGCGCGAGCTTTTGCCGCCGGCGAGGATGACGGCGGAGGCATTCCTTTTTACCGGTTCGACGATCACCGGGCTCAATCATATCTCCAAGCGCTCGATAGTCAATCAGGGAGGGGATTTGCCTGTGATTTGATCTAAATTTAGGCCCTTACAGGTTTAGCGTGGCGGAGTATCCACCACGAAGTGTGCCATGAGCTTACGCTCGTCCGCCGAGAATGAAAATGGAGGGCTTTCCTTCCACAGGGTGCCCTCCTCGACTCGTCATTCCCGCGCACGCGGGAATCCAGGTTTGTTGCGCCGAATTAGCCTGGATACCATCCCCAAACGGGTATTTTCAAAGGAGGACACGAAGAGCACGAAGTTTTTGTCGGAGTGGGATTAAAACCCGCCCTTTCTTCTTAGCCTTCGTGTCCTTCGTGCTCTTCGTGGTGAACAAAGACATTCGTGTAATGTCAAAATATTCACCGAGAATCCTGAAAAGGTAATTTCACGGATACGGATGGTCCAGCGCCGCCTGTTTCATCTGGGCGTGCAGATCGACCATGGTGAGCGCGCAGTATTCCATCGAATAGCCGGCGCGAAATTCCACGCTTTCCTGGAGCGCGCGGGTGAGCACGGTGCGGTTGAAGGCGCCGTGGCCCATCGCCTCTTCATCGCTCTGGCCCAGCTTATGGGTGTCCATATCGGCTTCTTCGTGGGTGGAAAAATAAATCGCGTCCTGCTTGGTGAAGCCGTACTTGGTAGTCAGCGCGGAGAACCACTCTCCCGACCACTGTGAGAGCGACTCCTCGAAGACATGCAGCCCCCAAAGCTCGACGATGGAGCCGTCGATGAAAATCTTGTGGCAGAAATCGTTGATGGCGCGGGCCGCGGGTAGATACGGATCTTCCAAGACTTCTTTCTTGGTTAGTCCCATCTTCTCGGCGGTCTGCAGCAGCACCAAGACATGTCCGGGCGCTTTGGGTGAGATCAATTCATCGGCGATCTTGGCGCAAAAGGGGCCCAAGAGATCGAAGTTGCGAACGAAGAACGGTAGATGGGTATAGTAAGAAACTGCGTTCAAGCCGTTTACTTCAAGCGAGAAATGGCCCCAGTTCTTAAAAAACTGGCGAATCACCGGCATCGGCAGCCTGCCCTCGCGCAGTTGGGTCATGAAGGGGCCGTTGTGGATTTTTTCGTACGCATGTTTGTACAGCGTCGCGTACAAATAATCGACGTAAGTTTTGGCTTCCTCCGCGGAAAGCTTTTCACCGGCTTTCGGTTCTTTCGTTTTATTCACCGTCAACCTCCCGAAGACTATACGCACTGGCTTGGTTAGGCGTTATCATCGCCCCCCAACTCTGTCAAGTTTGCCGCTCCATTTGGAATCGCGACCACGCTACGTTAAGATGCTTCCATGGCGACGGCGCCGAGCAAAAACTTGGAAACCTTTCCCAACCCCAAGCCGGAGCGGGATTACGAGATCAACATGGAGTGCCCGGAGTTCACCTGCGTCTGCCCGCGCACCGGCCAGCCGGATTTCGCGACGATCGGTATCCGCTACGTGCCGGCGGAACTTTGCGTGGAGCTGAAGTCCCTAAAACTTTATCTTTGGTCGTACCGTAACGAAGGCGCGTTCCACGAAGCCGTGATCAATCGAATTCTCGACGATCTCGTTCGAGCCGTCCAGCCGAAAGCCATGACGGTCGTCGGCGACTTCAACGTGCGCGGCGGCATCCATACGACGGTTACGGCGTCCCATGATGCCGGGACAAGGTCCGAACGTTGAGCCACCGGCGATTCGGGTTTCAGGATTTCAAGCGTTCGCCTGAACGGTTTGTCCAGCGCGCCGGAGTTTTGTTGGGGTAAAACTGCGCTGTGCATAACCATGTGCATAAGCTGTGATTGCCGATGCGGAACTGTTCGTGGGCATTCCACATTCTTCACTGGCCCGGCGCGAGCGATTTTCTCAACAGATAAATCGCGCCGCGGGAAAAAATTCCATAAGCGCAAAATTTTTCTTGCTTTTTAATTAACTTTGGTTACAGTTTCTTAAGCCAAAAGTGTTTGCGATGAATCTCTCGGCGAGTTCTTTCTCTTCGCCTCCGCAAAGCGTACTGCACAATCATGGCCGGCATAGACGACAACCTGCGTAAAGTTCCGCCGCAAAACCTCGACGCCGAGTCCTCGGTGCTGGGCGGTATCTTGCTCGAAAACGAAGCGGTCAATCAGGTGCTGGAGCTATTGCGCCCGGAGGATTTTTACCGCGAGTCGCACCGCAAGGTGTTCCGCGCCATGATCGAGCTCTCCGACCGCAGCGAACCTGTGGACTTGATCACGCTGAGCGATTGTCTCAAAAGCCGGGGCGAGCTTGAGGCCGTCGGCGGCACGGCGTACCTGGCGTCGCTCGCCGACTTCGTGCCCACCGCGGCGAATATCTCTCACTATGCGCGCATCGTGCGCGAAAAATCGATCCTGCGCAGCCTGATCAGCACGGCTACGGAAATCGCCACCAGAGGTTACGAAGAGCAGGGCAGCGTCGAAGAGTTTCTCGACAGCGCCGAGAAAGTGATCTTCGATATCTCCGAGAAAAAGATCAAGGCTTCGTTCGTCGCCGTCGGCGACATGATCAAAGACACGCTCAAGACGGTCGAAAAACTCTACGAGCGCAAAGAGATGGTGACTGGCGTGCCCACCGGCTACGACGATTTGGACAAGCTCACCGCCGGTCTTCAGCCCGCCGAGTTGATCATCGTCGCGGGCCGGCCCGGCATGGGCAAAACTTCTTTTGCGCTTAATATCGCGGCCAACGCGGCGTTCACCGGAGCCGGCGTGGCGGTATTCTCCCTGGAGATGGCCAAGGAGCAACTGGTGCTGCGCATGCTGTGCTCGGAGGCGCGGGTCAATAGCTCCAAGGTTCGCTCCGGTTATCTTGGCGAGCGCGATTTTCCGCAGCTCGCTAAGGCCGCCGGGCGGCTCCACGAAGCGCCCATTTACATCGACGACACGCCGGCGATCTCCGTACTTGAGCTCCGCGCCAAAGCGAGACGCCTGGTGCGCGACCGGTCAAAAAAGATCGGTCTCATCGTCGTCGACTATCTCCAACTGATGCGCGGCATGGGCGCGGCGAGCAACCGCGAACAGGAAATCTCGGAAATCTCCCGCTCCCTAAAGGCGCTGGCCAAGGAACTGAACGTGCCGGTGATCGCGCTGTCGCAGCTCAACCGGCGGGTGGAAGACCGCGGCGATCGCCGCCCGATGATGTCCGATCTGCGCGAGTCCGGCGCCATCGAGCAAGACTCCGATGTCATCATGTTCATCTACCGCGACGAGGTTTACAACAAATCGGACGAAAGCAAAAAAGGACTCGCGGAAATCATCGTCGCCAAACAAAGAAATGGACCCATCGACACGGTCACGCTGACGTTTCTCAACGAGTACACTCGCTTCGAGAACTACACCGAGCGCGACGAGTTGGAATACAGCTACGACGAAGCGGAAGAGGGGGCTTGAACCCGGCCCGTGCCGCCAAGGGAACCGGTTAATGGAGGTCCGAATAAACATACCTAAACCGATAGATTTTTCTCCCTCGACTGCCTCAAGCGCCGCGACGCATTTTGGTTTGTCACTTAAGGCCAGCATCATTCTCCTTCGTTGGCCCGTTGTGCTGATATGTTCCTATCTGCTGTTGTTCCCCTCGGGGGAATATCTTTCCGCGATAATTCTCAATACCTTCGTTGTTCTTTTCGTGGTGTCCAATGTCGCGATCAATTTTTTAGACGATTCCTGGTTCACGTCCTGGTCGTTTTACTACCCTCTGGTCATTGGCGACACGATTGTTCTGACACTCTCGCTGATGATTAATGGTACCGCCGACAACGAGTTTTACTTGACTTTCTTCCTCGTCAGTCTCGCCAGCTGTATTGTGGACGACGCTAAATTGCGCGCCGTGGTCGCCGTTCTCGCGACGATAATCTATGCGACTCTCTTATTTATTTCACCGCAGGTGATGCGCCC
>JACPFE010000323.1 GCA_016183145.1 Deltaproteobacteria bacterium
GATTGGTTACTTTGTCTTCGCGAAATGCATTGACGACATCGACGGCATGGGTGAACGGTTCCACTCTGGAAGTGTCCAACTGGTTGAGCTTCTCCATGTAGCGCAATATGGCATCGAGCTGCTCTGTGAGACGCTCTTCTTCCTCGGCTGTCAAATGCAAACGGGCCAACGTCGCGACCTTCCGGACTTCTGCACGGGTCAATTTCATGGAATTTTTCTAACACAGGGAGATGGGCAATGCCAATGCGTTTGGTGTGCATGCGTCAAGCGACATTGGCAAAAATAATTTGCAGTCGACCACCCTTTTAGTTAAGAATGAGGAGCGATGAGAGACGGTCAGGTGCCATTAGCGGCGGAGTTGATCGAATCCGTTTCATTCGGCGCCATCGAAGAAGAGGGGTATGCGCGCGGATTTAGCTGCATCGCCGGGTTGGATGAGGTTGGTCGGGGGCCGCTGGCGGGGCCGGTGGTGGCCGCCGCCGTGGTCTTGCCGCGAGGATTTTCCCATGACGGCATCAAGGACTCCAAGCTGCTGACGGCCAAGCAACGCGAACAGTTGGCTCCGGTGATCAGATCGCAAGCCGAGAGTTGGGCAATCGGCGTGGTCGAGGTGGAAGAGATCGATCGGATCAATATTCTCAAGGCGAGTCTTTTGGCGATGGCAAAGGCGTTCGTTGCGCTGCGGACACGGCCAGATTACCTGCTCATCGACGGGAATCAACAGATTCCTATGCAGATGCTGCAAATTTCCAATCCGTCACGCGCCGTGCCACCGCAGCAGAAAACCATCGTCAAAGGAGACCGGTTGTGCCTCTCCATCGCGGCGGCATCTATTCTTGCGAAGGTGGCGCGCGATGCGATGATGATCGAGTTGGACGCGCATTATCCTCAATATGGTTTTGCCGGCCACAAGGGCTACGGCAGCGCCGCCCATCTCGAGGCGCTGCGCCGTTTTGGCCCGTCGCCGGTGCATCGCCGGAGCTTCAAACCGGTCCGTGATGTCTGCGGCGAACATGGGAACGACGACAGCGATCATCCGTTCAAGGGGTGAGCGTGAACAACTCCAAGCAGGTTCTCGGCAAAGAAGGCGAGCGGATTGCGGAACAGTATCTCAAGCGGAAAGGTTATAAACTAGTCGAGCGCAACTACCGCTGCGCGGCGGGCGAGGTGGATCTGATCGTTTTGGACCGGCGCGTGATCGTCTTCGTCGAGGTAAAAACCCGCACGGGTCATGGCTTCGGCACACCGCTGGAGGCGGTCCAGCCGAGGAAGCAACGAAAAATGATGCGGGCGGCGCAGTTTTTCTTGAGTCAAAAGAAGCTCCACCAGCGCGACGCGCGCTTCGACGTCGTCGGCATTTCCTGGCCAGGGCAGGAGCCGCTGGTTGAGCATATTGAGAATGCCTTTGAACTATCCTAAGGGATTTTCATGTTGGATGTGAAAATTTTGCGCGACGATTTGGACCGTGTGAAAGAACGCATGACGACGCGCGGGGTCGAAATCGATTGGGCGGAGTTCGTGTCACTGGATCGCGAGCGGCGCGACGCGTTGGCGAACCTGGAGCGGCTCAAAGAAAAAAAGAACCGCCTCTCCGGCGAGATCGGCAAGCTTAAGAAGAGCGGCGACGACGCCACGGCCCCCATGCGCGAGGTCGGGGAAGTGAGCGAAGCGATTCGTAACGGCGAAGGGCCGCTGGCGGAAATCGAAGCGCGGTTTGAGCGCTTCATGCTGAGCCTGCCGAATTTGCCGAATGTCGACGTCGCCATCGGCAAGAGCGCGGAAGACAACCGGGACATTCGCCGCTGGGGCGAGCCGCCCACGTTTGATTTCCCGGCGAAAAATCACTGGGAGATCGGCGAGGAGCTAAACATCCTTGATTTTGTCCGCGGCGCGAAGTTGGCCGGGGCGCGCTTTACGCTATACAAGGGTGCCGGCGCGCGCTTGGAGCGTGCGCTGATCAACTTCATGCTCGACCTACACACCGGCGAGCGCGGCTACCAGGAGATGCTGCCGCCGGCGCTGGGCAATCGCGCCGCGCTGATCGGCACCGGGCAGTTGCCGAAGTTCGAAGATGACCTCTTTCGCATCGAAAGCTCGGAATACTTTCTGATTCCGACCGCGGAAGTGCCGCTCACTAACGTTCATCGCGAAGAGATGCTCGAACGGGAGGATCTGCCGATTAATTATGTCGCCTACACGCCTTGCTTTCGCCGCGAAGCGGGCTCTTATGGTCAAGACGTGCGCGGACTTATCCGCCAGCACCAGTTCAACAAGGTGGAATTGGTCAAACTCAGCGAACCGGAAACGTCCTACGATGAGCTGGAAACGATGGTTCAGGATGCCGAAGAGGTTCTGAAACGGCTGAAGCTCCCCTACCGCGTGGTCGAACTGTGCACGGGCGACATGGGATTTGCTTCTGCGAAGACCTACGACCTGGAAGTCTGGCTGCCCGGCCAAGAGGCTTATCGAGAAATCAGCTCCTGTTCCAACTGCGAGGACTTCCAGGCGCGCCGGGCGCAGATTCGCTACCGCAAAGAAAAGAAGGGCCGACCGATCTTCGTCCACACGCTCAATGGCTCCGGCTTGGCTGTAGGCAGAACGCTGGTCGCCGTGCTGGAAAACTACCAGCAAAAAGACGGCAGCGTGGTCATTCCGGAAGTGTTGCGACCGTACATGGGCGGGCTGGAGCGGATTGGTTAGGATTGAGATTTAATGGAACTAAACGGCTTGAACGTTCTGAACGACTGGAACGATTTGAACGGAAAGTTGCTGAACCGAGAGGTTATTTAATTGCCATGGCTAAGTTATTTCTCGCCACGCTATGCGACGACGTCAGAGAAGAGAAGAGCGGGAAATTCAGCCTGATGGGAATTTTTGACCGCTTCATCGTTGCGGATTTTCGCGCGCCGCTACCGTCCTTTTGGCTATTTGTCCAAATCGGCTTCGACGCCGAAGGCAGTCACTCGCTCACTGTCGAATTCAGGCGAACGGAAGGTGAAGTCGTCGTCAAGGCGGAAACCACTCATCAAGTCATCGGCAAAAATGCGGTGACGGGTCTTTGCCACGCCAACGTCAATCTACGGTTGCAGAACTTGACGATCCCAGGGCCAGGAGCTTACGAATTCGCAATTCACAGCGACGGCCAGCATATCGGCTCCCTGCCGGTTGAAGTCACCCAGCAGCCGCCGCGTTTGGTGCAATGACGGGGGTTGTTTAATTGTCACGAATTCGGTTCGGTCAACTGTTTCTCCGGAACAACTTGCCGAGACTATCAATGTTTTGTCTGGCTCGGCACTTTTTGTATTTAATCCCTCCATGTTCATTCCGTCACGGAGGCGAAGGGTCGGAGTTGTAGTGGGAAAAAGCGTAAAGCGACAATGAGCGAAAAGGAGGGCTTCCGGTGAAAATTAAAGGCTGGCTATTTTGCATCAAGATAATTATAGCGGCCGCACTGCTCGCCACTCCGCTGGCCGCCCAGGTCAATTATCAATTCCACGATACGCCACGGCCAGAGGCAGATGTCATGTTGGTCAACTATTCCTTGCGCTCGGTTGGGACGGAGGTCTGGTTAGTTGGCCGCGTCTTTAATCGAGGTCTCAAGCCCGCGCGCAATGTGCGCGTTGTGCCGACGATCACGGATCGTAATGGAGCCCGTTATCCGTCGAACACTATTTTTCTCAAGCCCTCGGATGTCCCGCCGACAAGTTTCGCGCCATTCGAAATGCGGGTATTGGCTGCGGTGGATCCGCGCAATGTCATCGTCCGCGCCACTGCCGAATGGGACCCGTAGAGCGCCGAAGCGTTGGGAGCATTGGGGCAAATGGGACGTAGGTCCGAAGAGTCCGTTGCTGGGCTCGGAAGGTTGCTGCGAGGGTCGAGGCAGAGTGTTTTGAGAACGGTCCCGCTCGGCAAGCAGGTGATAATCAGAAACGGGCGGAGACAAAATCCTTTTGGTGATACGGATTTTTCGGACCTAGGTCCCGCAAGTCCAGTGGTCCTTCGAAGCCCTGGATTCCGGCTCGCGCCGGCTATCGCCAGCTTGGCCGGAATGACGGTCGAAATATGCTAAGAATTTCGGAAACCCCACACCAGGTCAGCGAGGTACGGTGTTCAAGGCCGATCGTCTATCTTGTTTCCTAACCGCCGGTTCGTTATTCTTGAGTTCAAGTACTGGCCGATCAATTTTCTAAGCTAAGTTGTCGTACCAAATCCATCGTCTCGGAGGGGTGGGTGAGCGGTTGAAACCACCGGTCTTGAAA
>JACPFE010000324.1 GCA_016183145.1 Deltaproteobacteria bacterium
CAGCTCGCAAGATTTGCTCAAGTGGAAATCGCTCGCGCTCGACGGCCTGCAATTTTCGCTCGACCCCATGCGCCTGCGCATCAACGAGATCAACCTGGCGGATTTTTATTCGCGGCTGATCATCGCGGCGGACGGCAAGATCAATCTGCAAAATCTCATCGCACAAAAGAGCGATGAAAAGGTCGAGCCGGCCAAAGCGCCCGCCGAGCCGGCGGCGCCGCCCGGCGCCGAAAAGCAAGTATCCATCGGCAAGATCAACTTAAACGGCGGCAACATCAACTTCAGCGATTTTTTCATCAAGCCCAACTATTCGGCGAATCTCACCAGCGTCCAAGGCGCGATTTCCGAGCTCAAGCCGGAAGCGCCGGGCGATCTCGCGCTGCTCGCCAAGCTTGACAACGCCGCGCCGGTCGACATTCACGGCAAGATCAACCCGCTTTCGAAAGATCTCTTCATGGATATCGTCGCCGACGCCAAAGAGATCGAGATGGGCCCTTTTTCGCCTTATTCAGGAAGGTACGTGGGTTACGGGATCGAAAAAGGCAAGCTCTCGTTCAATGTCAAGTACAAGGTCGAAAACCGCAAGCTTGACGCGGAGAACAAGATTATTCTCAACCAGTTGACCTTCGGGGAAAGGGTGGAAAGCCCAGACGCCACCAAGCTGCCAGTTCTGCTCGCCGTGGCGCTGCTCAAGGACCGCAACGGCGTCATCGACATCAATCTGCCGATCGGCGGCTCTCTGGACGATCCGAAGTTCAGCGTCGGCGGCATCGTGTGGCAATTGATCCTTAACATCCTCGTGAAAGCGGTGACTTCGCCGTTTGCGCTGTTGGGCGCAGTCTTCAGCGGCGGCTCAGCCGAAGAACTGAGCTACGTCGAATTCGACTACGGTCGAGCGTCCCTCAATCAAACGGCCCAATCGAAAATCGCTGCGGTCGCCAAGGCGATGAGCGATCGCCCGAACGTGAATCTGGAACTAAGTGGCCGCGTCGATCCGGCCACCGACTTGGAAGGGCTCAAGCGGGTCGGCATCGAGCGCAAGGTCAAAACGCACAAGCTCAAGGAACTGGTGCGCCGAGGCGAAACGGTCAGGTCCGTCGAGGAGGTGCGGATCGAGGCTAGCGAGTATCCGCAATATCTGAAAGCGGCGTATGGTCAAGAAACGTTTCCCAAGCCGCGCAACCTGATCGGCCTGGCCCGCGACCTCCCCGTTGCGGAGATGGAAAAACTGATGATGCAATACGCCAAAGCGAGCGATGACGATATGCGTCTGCTGGCAAATCAGCGCGCCCAGGCCGTCCGCGACGCGTTGCTGGCCACCAAACTGGTAACCACCGATCGCCTGTTCATCGTCGCCGCCAAGCCGCTTTCGGCCGAAGAGGCCGCTAAGATCAAAGCTAAACCGAATCGCGTAGACTTCGCGCTAAAGTGAGCGCGCTCCAAGATGGGGCTGCCAATGGTTCGATCCGACCAGACGCTTGCGCGAAGTTGTGTAACCGATGCTTCTGTTATAGACTTCCTTTCGTTCCAGGAGGCAGTTTCATGACCCAACCGAAGAAGTCCGCCATTCCCAAGGTCACCATCATCGCGAGCAAGGGAGCCAACCAGACCATCAATTATCTGCTGGAGGACCGCGACGAGCTTGAATGGCTCGTCGCCATCGGCCGCAATCGCAAGGGCGACATCTTCTTCTACGACACCGGCGGCGACATCATTCAAGATCTTGGCTCTCTCGAATATATCAAGGAACGAATCCTCCGAGACTACTTCGGCGAGACCGACGAGTAGCGCCGCGTCCGCGGCGCATTGCAAATGTTCAAGGTTCCGGGTTCAAAGTTCAAGGTGGCGAAGAATCGTTCTTGAATTCCTTTGAACCTTGAACATGGAACTTTGAACTTTATCCCCTCTCACGCCCCCGGTATTTTCGGCTTAAACCGCAGCGGCGGCGAACCCGCCGGTAAATAATCTTCCAGCCGCACCGTCTCCCAGCCCACGGGTCTCAGCCGCTCGAATTCGTCGCGCCGCTTGCCATCGCACGCCGGCGGCTTAGTCGCATCGATCATAATTTTGCCGCCGATGCGATGCCAGCCGGGGGCGCCGGGGTTGCCGAACTCCGGGCACGACGGGTCCATGGCGTGAATCTTCGCGCCCTTGATGACGACGATATCTTCCTGCGGGTTCACTCTCGTGTTGATCGCCCACAGCACCTCCGCGTAGTTGAAAATATCGACATCCTCGTCCACCGCGATGGCGACCTTGGGATGCTGATACTCGCTGGAAAGCACCGACATCAGCACGTTGCGCGCCTCGCCGTAATAACGCGGGGTCATCTGCACGACGACGCCGAAAATCCCTGGCATCACCAAGACGTTTTTTACATCGGCGAAACCGCCCACGGTTCGGGCGCGCCGCAGGATCTGCGCCGACATCGGCACTTTATGGTAGACGCAGCCTTCCACCTCGGTGCCATTCTGGATGTTTTTGAAGATCGCATCGTGACGCATCGTAATCGCTTTGATATTCACGACGGGATTCTTCCCCGAGCCGGTTAAGTAATAATCCTGAAATTCGCTGAAGGGCCCCTCCGGCTCGCGTACCTTAGGCGGGATCTCCCCTTCGAGAATGATCTCGGCGAATGCCGGCGCTTCGAGGTCTACGGTCTGGCATTTTACCAGTTCCACCTCTTCCCGCAGCAGCGCCGCGGCGATCTCAAGCTCGTCCACGCCGTATTGCGTCGTCGTCGCCGCGGCCATGTAATACATCGGATGATGGCCGATCATGATCGCCACCGGCATGGGCTTGTCCATCGCTTCGTACATTTGATAGTTGATCCAGGCGTGTCGTGGATAAAGCAGGATACCCGTCTTGTTCGGCCCTTTCATTTGCAGGCGATGAAAACTCATGTTGCGCCGGCCGGTTTCGGGATTTTTGGTAATCATCAACCCCGAACTGATGAAAGGTCCGCCGTCGCGAATGCCGGCTTGGTGGATCGGCATCTTGGTGATGTCGACATCGGCGCCCGTTAGTATTCTTTCCTTTACGGGGCCTGAATCGACCACGCGGGTCGTGCCGAGATTTTCGGTGCGGCGCACAAACTCAGGAACCATCTCGTCGCGCTGGGTCCCGAAAGCCACCGGTGCAAGCGTTACGTCCGCCGGCGCTTGCCCCAAGCAGCGCCAGCCCGGATAGCCCGGTAAGTTTTCGAAGAACAACGCCCTGTCGCGCGCCTGCCAGAGCAGGGCTCCCATCTGCGTGCGCGGGTCCACCGGCTTGGTGATCCGCGCCAACAGTCCGGCCTCTTCCAACTGTTTGATCCATGAACGCATATCTTGAGGCATGAAGATTTCCTCCCTTAATATCTGCGTTAGTCGTCTCCTTCACTCATAGCACAGGATGCGACATCTTCCATCTTCCATATTCCATCTTCCATCTTCCATCTTCCATCTTCCATCTTCCATCTTCCATCTTCCACCATCCTCTATCCTCTATCCGCCATGCCCCGCTCTCCTTGACTCCCCCTCACGTTTCCCTTAGCTTCCGATGCATGCGCGCCCGAAACGCAACTTCCCTCTTCGGCCTCGGTGATCTGGCGCCGGCAAAAAAGAAAGCGCTCGGCATCGTCTACGCTTCGAGCGTCGCGCTGATGATGGGGGTGAATTTTATTCAACCGGCGCTGCCGGCGCTGAGCGGCCCATTCGGGATCAGCGATTCGGCGCTCGCTTTGGTGATGACCGTTTTCACCGCGCCGGCGATTTTTCTTTCACCGATCTTCGGCGTCATCGCCGATCTCTACGGCCGGCGCCTGCTGCTCGGCTGGGGACTGATCGTCTTCGGACTCTTCGGCGCGTCGATGGCGCTTGCGCCGAGTTTTACCTGGCTCCTGGTCTTGAGAACGCTCCAAGGAGTCGGCTTCAGCGCGGTGATCCCGCTCACTATCGTGTTGATCGGCGACCTGCTGGAAGGCGACAACGAGATCGGCGGGCAGGGGCTTAAAGTATTTCTGGACCGCATCGGCTATTTGGTCTTCCCGCCGCTCGGCGGCCTGCTCGCGACCATCGCGTGGTTCTGGCCGTTTGTTTTCTACGTTCTCACAGTGCCGGTGGGAGTCGCGGCGCTGCTTTGGATGCCCGAGACCAAAGGCAAGAGCAATGAAAAAACTCTCACCTACCTTGGCGACATGCTGCGCCTGGCACGCCATCCCCGCCTCCTGGTCGCGTTTTCGGCGGGCTTCCTGCGCTTCTTTCTCGACTACGGATTCTTGACCTATTTTCCGCTCTTCCTCGTGCGCACCCATGGCATCTCGACGGCGACCGCGGGATTGCTTTACGTCTTCTTCTCCGCCGGCGCCATGATCACGGCGAGCCAGGCCGGACGGATCGCCGCCGGGCGCGACAAGGCCCATATTCTCTTCATGGCCTTCGTCGTCAGCGGCGCCGCGGTGGTTGCGGTGCCGTTCGTTCCCGGAGTCTGGCTGGTCGGCGGCGCGCTATTTTTTTACGGACTGGCCAACGGCGTGATCTCGCCGATGCAAAAAAGCCTGTTGACCCAAAACGCGCCCACGGAACTGCGCGGCGGCATCGTCTCCTTCGACCGCTTGATTCAGCAAGTCTCCAAGACCACTTCGACATCCGTTGTCGGCCTCCTGCTCGTCACCGCCGAGCTGCCGACGATTTTCTGGATGCTCGGTATTCTTTCCTTCGCGAGCGTCGGATTGATGGCGCTGCTTTTGCCGAGCCCAAGACACGCCGTCGCTAGCCCAGGTGCTTCTTAAACCGCAGCGCGCTCAGCACCATAAAAAATATCCCGAAGCCCACCAGCACCACCGCTTCGTCCCACAGCGCGGCGATTCCCGCGCCGCGCAAAATGATGCCCCGCAGGATTTCCAGATAGTAAGTCGCGGGGATGAAGAGGCTGATGAAAAAGATAATCGCCGGCATCGATTCGCGCGGAAAGACGAATCCCGAAAGCAGGAATGACGGCAGCATCGACATCAGCGACATCTGCATCGCTTCGCCCTGATTCTTGGCAAAGGTGGAAATGACGATACCGATGCCCAGCGCCGGAACGAGAAACACTCCGGACAAAAACAGCAGCAGCGCCACCGAGCCGTTGACCGGCACGCCGAAGAGAAAGACCATCACCAGAAGAACCAGTCCCGTTTGACCGAAACCGATCACCGTATACGGCAGCAGCTTGCCGAGAATGAGACCACCCTTCGACACCGGCGTCACCAAAAGCTGTTCGAGCGTGCCGCGCTCCCGCTCGCGCACGATGGCGAATGCTGTGAGAAAAACCGTGACCAGTTGAAGAATGATGCCGATGAGGCCGGGGACGAAGAAGTTGACGCTCTCCAGATTGGGATTAAAGAGCAACCGCGGGCGGACGTCGATGCTGAATTGATCGATCGCCAGCCCCGCGCGCCTGAGCGATTTCAAGAAGCCGATTTGCTGGCTCGAGTTGAGAACCTGCAAGGCCGTGGTCGATTCCGAGCCGTCGATCAGCACTTGCACCCGGGCCTGGCGCCCGTTGACTAGATTCGTCGAATAGTCCGGCGGGATTTTTATGCCGACCTTGGCGCGGCCGCTGACAATGGCATTTCGCAGTTCTTCGTCGGAATGGATTTCCCCGACGATGCGAAAATAGCGGGTATTCTCGAATTCTTTGATCAGCTCCCGGCTTTCCGCGTCGCGGTTCAAATCGAAAACCACGGTGGGAACGTTTTTTACGTCCGTGTCGATGGCGTAACCGAACAGCAAAAGCTCGACGAGCGGAATGGCTAGGACAAAACGCGTCGCCGGGTCGCGCCGGATGTGAATGACTTCCTTGGTGAGAATGGCCCACAGACCGCGGAACATCGTCATCCTCCCGAGTTGCTGCGGCGCAGACGGGTGAGCGTAACGAATACGTCTTCCAACGAGGGTCGCGCCGCGCGACAATGAACCTGCCGCACGCCCCGCTGTCGCAAGTAGGACTCCAGAGCGCCGGCATCGCTCTCAACGCCGGCGAGCGCGTGGATCGCGTCGCCGAAGATCGTCGCGTCGCGCACGGATGGGTGCTCGCGCACCAGCGCCAGCGCCTGAGTCGTTTCATCGCATAAAATCTCGTACCACACCGACCCATCGGGCGTGACCTCCGGGAGCTTTTTGAGCTCCTCTGGCCGGCCAAGGGCGATGAGCTTGGACAGGTAGATATAAGCGACCCGGGAACAGCGCTCCGCCTCGTCCATGTAATGAGTCGTGACGAACAGTGTCGTCCCTTCGCCGGCTAAGCGAAACAGCAGGTCCCAAATCTCCCGGCGTGCCACCGGGTCGATGCCTGCCGTCGGCTCGTCGAGAAACAGGATCTTCGGTCGATGGAGGAGCGAACAGGCCAAGGCTAGCCGTTGCTTGTAACCTCCGGACAAGACTCCCGCCAGCTGTCCCAAACGGTCTTCCAAGCTCACGAGCTCGACGACCATTTTGCGCCGGTCATCCCGCTCCGAGCGACCCAGACCGTAGATCGCTCCGTAGAAGTCGAGATTCTCCTGGACGGTGAGGTCTTCATAAAGGCTGAAACGCTGCGACATGTAACCGATCCGCCGCTTGACCTCTTCGGTTTGTTGCACGACGTCGAGGCCGTCGAGCTGCGCGCCCCCGGCAGTGGGCTGTAGCAGGCCGCAAAGCATGCGGATCACCGTGGATTTGCCCGAACCGTTGGGACCGAGGAAGCCGAAGATTTCCCCTGCTTCGATGTCGAGGCTCACGTCATCGACCGCCACCAGCCGGCCGAACTTTTTGGTCAAGCCCTCCGCTCTAATCACGCTATTCACTGAATGTTTTTTCGTCTAACCACGAAGCTCCCACCGCGGCTACGCCGCAACCAAAGCAGCATTCGTTATTTCACCACAGAGGCGCAGAGTTCGCAGAGTTCGGAGTATTTTCTAATCAAAAATTCTTTACTCCGCGCCCTCCGCGCCTCCGCGGTGAGATCTCTTTTGGATCGATACAATCACCATAGCCACTGGAAATTTTGCGCACTTTGCGCGGACTTTCAACGATTGTAGTACAAAGGACACGAAGGGTTCGGATATTTTTGATTTTAAACTTCGTGTTCTTCGTGCCTTCGTGGTGAAACCGGTTTTTTTTGGTTGCGGCTAGTTTTTCGGAATAGTCACGTCGGCGTTCATGCCCGGGCGCAAGATATGGTCGGGATCGTCGATGACCACTTCGGTCTGGAACACTTGCAGCACACGCTCTTCCCAGGTCTGCACGTTGCGCGGCGTGAATTCAGCCTGGCGGCTTACTCGACGCACGATGCCGGCAAAATCACGCTGGGGAAACGAATCGACCCGCACCGTGACCTTCGCGCCGGTTTTAACAAAACCGAGCTTGGCCTC
>JACPFE010000325.1 GCA_016183145.1 Deltaproteobacteria bacterium
AACCGGTCCCGTTTAGGAGCGCCGTATGACTATGAAATTCGCCGAACAGGAAGTGCGCCAGATCGCCGAGGAGACCTGGAAAATCATTCTCGGCGAGGAACTCGAGCCCACGATGAAACGGATTACGCCGGGCGAGATCGAAGACTCCATGGCGGCCTGCGCGCAAATCACCGGCGATTGGCAACTCGCCGTGGTGTTGTACTGTTCGTCGTCCCTCGCCCGCCACGTGGCGACGGTCATGTTCGGCAGCGACGAAATGGAGACATCCGCCGCGGACGTCAATGATGCGATGTGCGAGATGATCAACGTCATTGCCGGCAACGTCAAAGGCGTCTTGAGCGGTTCGAGTCACCTCACCCTGCCCAATCTCGTCAAAGGACAGGACTTCAAGCTCATGTTTCCGCGCCATGTCTTGATGTCTTGCCCAGCGAAGCGCACTTTACCCGCACGGGCGAACCGGTGTTGGTTGTCGTCTTAGGCGAGGACAGAATTGCCGCGCGCAAAGAAAATCAAGGCGCTGACGGCGCTGCGACGCAGAGCTAGCGCAGGCACGCGCCGTGCGCGGCGGCGGGTTGGATGCGGATCAGAAAGGAACAGCCATTGGAGAAAGGAAAATGGCTCCTGACCCTATTTACGACTCCCGAAAAAGATTTCTGGCACTTTACTTGCTCTATCCCCGATTCGCGGTACGTTGCTCAAGTATTTTCGCGGTCTGCCGATATTAGATTGACGGAAGCGCGTCAAATTATCGACACTGGTAACAGCAGTAAGGAAAGTAGCAAGCAAGATGGCACAGGTTCTTTCGCAGGATGAAGTCAATGCCTTGTTGCAAGGCATTGCCAGCGAACAGGTGCCGGCCGGCGAGCCGAGCCGGGGCGGAGAGAGCTCCGCCGCCATCACTGAAGCGCCAAACGCCAGGAACGAAATCAAACTCTATGATTTCACCCGCAGCGAGCTTTCATCCCGTGGCAGGCTGCCCGGCCTGGAGGTTGTTTTCAACAACTTTGCCAGGCGGTTACAGAGCATGTTCGCTTCGCAGTTGGGCAAATCGGTGGACGCAAACTTTGAAATGATGGAAGTGGTCTCCTACGAAAACCTTATTCAAAGCTTTCCGGTTCCCGCCAGTATCCATGCGGTCCGCCTCGAGCCGCTGCGCGGCATCGGCATTCTAGTGGTCGAGGCGCGCCTTGCCTTCGCCATGATAGAGCTGTTCTTCGGCGGCCGCGGCGACAAAGGGGTCAAGGCCGAGGGGAGGGATTTCACCCCCATCGAAAGCCGCTTCCTTGGCAAATTCGTCGAAAAAATGCTTCGCGGCGTGGAGGAGGCGTGGCAGTCGGTGATCGAGTTGAAGGGACACTATATGAGATCGGAGATGAATCCCTACTTGCTCAACGTAGCTGGGATGGGTGATCCGATGATCCTCGCCAAATACACCGTCGGCATGTCGCCGATTAACGGCACGATTCTTTTCTCGATACCGCTGGTGGCCATCGACCAGTTGCGCGAGCAACTTCGGTCGAGCCTTCCCGTGGGCAGCGACGCAGAGAACACCGGATTGGCTGCTCGCCTGCGGAAACCTTTAATGGAGGTGGACCTTGATATTCAGGCGGTGGTGGACGTGGTGCATATGAAAGTCGGCGAGATCATGGGACTCAGGCCGGGCGACATCATCCAGTTGAACGCTGCGGGAATGGATCAGGTAGAGCTCTGGATCGAAGGGAAGCGCAAGTTCGTCGGCAAGGGCGCGCAAAAAAACGGCAACAAGGTGTTCATTGCCTCACGCCCCTATTATTAACGACTCATCGCAATCCAACGAAACGGGACGGGTGAAGACATGGATGACGCAGTCAACGAAAACGGCGCGAGTCGAGGCGGCAAGGATCAATTGGATCTGTCGCTCTTGATGGACGTTCCCCTGCAGGTGACCGTGGAGTTGGGGCGCGCGCGCTTGACCATCGAGAATCTGCTCAGGCTCAACCAGGGTTCGGTGGTGGAGTTGAACCAGTTGATCGGCGAGCCGCTCAATATCCTGGTCAATAACAAGCTGATGGCCCACGGAGAAGCGGTGGTCGTCAAAGACAAATTCGCCATCCGAATCTTGGATGTGGTCAGCCCCGAGCGCCGCATCGAAAGCCTGCGATAGCTATTTCTTCTCCTCTCTTTCTAATTTCTTGATCAGGATGCTGATGCGGCGGTTCTCCGAGCTGAGGGCATCCTCCGGCACCCGTAGTTGGCGATCCGCGTAGCCCACGACCCGCTCGACGCGTTCGCTGGGTATGCCCAGTTCCTCCAGGGCGCGGCGCGTGTTGAGCGCCCGCGTCGTCGAGAGGTCCCAGTTCGAATAGTACGATTCGTTGTGAAACGGCCGGCCGTCGGTGTGGCCGCTGATCACGAGCTTGTTGGGGGTATCCTTGATCTCCTTGACGATGAACGCGAGAACTTTGCGCATGATCGGTTTCACCGTCGCGCTGCTCAGCTCAAAAAAAGCCTGTTTCTCCTTGTCGATGATCTCGATCAAGAGGCCTTCATCGGTCATTTTGATCGATATCAGATCCTGAATGTTGATGAGATCCTTCAGCCCGGCGAGACCTTCCCTGATTTGCGCCTTGAGCACTTCTAGCGAGGGCGATTGAATGATGCCGGCGCCGAGCTTGTCCTGGCCGCCGTCCGGAATCACACCGATAGAGCCGCTGAAAACTCCCGGCTCGCGGAAGTAGTGAGCGATGCCCGCCTTGAATTTCTTGTCCGAAGCCCCGAGGATCCAGAGCACAATGAAAAGCGCCATCATCGCCGTAACAAAGTCGGCATAGGCCACTTTCCAGGCGCCGCCGTGATGGCCGCCGTGATGGGCTTTCGCTTTCTTGATGATGACCCTGGGCTTCTCCTCCTTGCCGTGCTGTTGGGGTTCTTTTGCGCTCTTTCCCGCCATGATTCTTTACTCCTTTTTCCCGCGGCAGGCATTTTCCAGATCGAGCGCCGAGGGCCGCTCGGTGCTGAAGACCACCCGGCGCGCGTATTCCACCGCGATGATCGGCGCGGCGCCGTGCAAATAGGCCAGAATGCCGGTTTTGAGGCATTCCAAGTATTTTGTATCTTCGATCGACATGAGTTCTATCTTCTGCGCCATCGGCTGGACGATGCCGTAGGACAAGAGAATGCCGAGAAAGGTTCCCACGAGCGCGGCGGCGATCTTATGGCCGATAACCTCCGGTCCCTGGTCCATGGAGCCCATGGCGATGATGACGCCGAGCACGGCGGCGACGATGCCAAGGCCGGGCAAGGCATCGCCGGTCTTGCTTAACACGCCCGGCGGCTGGCGCGCCTCCTCTTCGTGGGTGGCGATCTCTTCATCCATCAGGTTCGCCAGTTCGTCGGCGTCGGCCGAACCGCTGATCATCAGCCGCAGCGAGTCCAACATCAGGCCTTGAGCCGCGTGATTGGCGAGAAATTTAGGATACTTCTTGAAAATCTCGCTGTTCGCCGGATCATCGACATCCTTTTCCAGGGCCATCTCGCCGCTCTTGCGCATGACGGAAAAAACTTCATAGAGCATGGCGAACAGTTCCATGTAGTCCGCTTTGGAGTAGCCGGCGCCGGTAATGGCTTTCTTGATGCTCGTAGCCAAAGCGCCCAAGACCTTGGTTGGCGTGCCGGCAACGAGGCTGCCGATGGCCGCCCCGCCGATGATCAAGAATTCGACCATCTGATTGAGCACGGCGATCGGCCCCCCTTCCAGGATGAAGCCCCCGAGTACCGAGCCCATGACGATTACGTAGCCAATGATGGTGAGCACAAGGGTCGTTTACTTCCTGTCTGGCTGCTGAAACAGCCTTATCTGTTTCGTCACGCTCAATTGCTTCACCGGCAACCGCGCTCGCGAGCCGTGATCGTGCTCGTTCCGCCAATACGAGTCACGAACACGAATAGCGAAATCTCCGCGCTTCGATCCGGCGATTCCGACCCGACCGGCCGAACCATTCCGCCGAGCTTCGGCGCGGCGATCGGAAACCGAAAGTTGCGTGGAGCCCCACGGCCTGAGCCTACTCCGCCGAAGCAGCCGCTTGGGCTGCGAAGGCCGGGCGCCAAGGCTACGGGGGGTACCCACCTCGCATTCATCCACGGGTTTACACCTGCGGCTTTCTGCGAAGCAGGGTAAAAAAGGGCAAAACAGAGTCCTTTGGCTCGCACCTCTTTGCTTCCTGAATCGCCGAAATTGCGGAAAACTTTAGGTAAAATTAAAGGTTGGCGAGGTTCAGCCGAAATAGTTAGTGATATGAAACCGGATACCCATGGCCCAGGTCGGACAGTTGAGCAGATAACCGAGGAATTTTTCGTACCAGCCCCTGATCGCAGCGAAGGCCCGACTCAGGGCGCGGATGGCGATCCGGGAAATTTTTCTTTTCAGTTATCGTCGTTATCCCGTGCAATCGTCGAAATCTCAAGAAATGATCGATCCACGGTCGAAAACCTGGCCGAC